>JAIWNQ010000056.1 GCA_020216745.1 Candidatus Hydrogenedens sp. | reverse complement strand
ATTACACATATTGTTGGAGATGCATAATGGAACGATATGATGAGTCAGCCTATGAGATATTGAAAACAATTCAAATGATTCAGAGATGGATGCATAGTCGGTTTCATAGTTGTTCTTCAGAAAAGGAAAAAATAAAATTTGGGCATGACCTCACAATGCCTCAGTTTCAGATGTTGGTCACAATAAAAAATTATGAGCCATTAAAATTAAAGGAATTAGCGGAATACTTGTATGTTTCTCCTCCTGCAGCAAGTTTGATGTTAGACCGATTAGTGGAATTGGGGCTGGTAGTTCGTGAGCAGTCATCTGAAGACCGTCGTGAAATACAAATCCGCTTAACGCCAGAAGCCAGTAAGACCCTGAAATGGCATGAAAATCAAGTGTTAACAGGGATAAGTGACTTATTAAAAGGTTTAGGCGATGAAACTGCATCTCAATGGGTTGATGTTTATAAAAAAATAAGAGAATATTTAATATCTGTCCAGAATAACAACAAATAAAGTGAGGAAGTTTTATGAGTAACGAAGAAGTAAAAAAATATATTACATTTGCAAAATTATTCTCATTCTTAATCGCTATTCTAATTTTGTTTATAGGGATAATTTCCTTTCTTTTCTTTTCTTCTTTTCGCAAACCTCCAGCACAAGCAGAACAGGAAGAGCGTCCCATTCCTGTTGATGTAGTTCAGGTGCAACCGGAAGATGTTCCGATTGTATTAAATGGTTTTGGAGAAGTTCGAACCTTAGCAACGGTTCCTATAGCACCGGAAGTATCGGGGCGTGTTATTCATATTCATCCAAGATTGGAATCCGGTGAGGTTATCCCTGTAGGGGAAGTCTTATTTGAAATAGATCCCAGTGATTACCAAGTTCGCCTAAAATCTGCACAAGCAAGTTTAGAACAGGCAAAGCAGACATTGAAAAGGACACAGGAACAGTTTGCCTCCGATAAAGAACGACTTAAAACATTAGAGCGTACTAAAGACCTTGCTTATTCAGAGTTCCAGCGTGTGAAGCAGTTATTTGAAAGAGAAAAAGTGGGTACACAATCGAATGTTGAGCAAACAGAACGGGCGTACAATCAGGCATTAGATGCTTATAATTTATTAGTCCAATCTGTGGAGTTATATCCTTTAAGAGTTAGAGAATCTGAGGAGGCAGTGAAAAATGCGGAAGCCCAATTATCCCAGGCAGAAATAAATCTATCACGGACACAGGTAAAGGTTCCTTTTAACGCACGGATTAAAACAGTGAATCTTGAAGCAGGACAATATGTAACCCCTGGTTCTGTTGTAATGACACTTTCAGATGATTCCATTCTGGAAATATCAGTCCCCTTAGATGCGAAACAGGCAACGCAGTGGCTTCCATTTCAAAAGGATAATATCAATATTGATTCTGCATGGTTTCCACCATTAGAGCCTAAAGAATGTGAAATTCTATGGACAGAGGATAAAGAAAATCATAAATGGAAAGGTTTGTTACATCGTATCGAAAGATATGATGAAAAAACGAGGACAATTTATGCAGTTGTTCGTATTGAAAAGGAAAATGTGTTTTCCTTATCTGATGATAAAATACCATTGGTTCAGGGTATGTTTTGTCAGGTAAAAATTCCAGGCAAGATATTATCGGGTGTATTTCGTTTGCCAGATACTGCAGTAAGTTTTGAAGGGACAGTTTATGTCGCAGAGAATGACCGTTTAAAGTCAGTTCAAGTGGAACGATTATATATTCAAGGTGATGAAGTTATAGTAAAAGGTCTTAAGCCAGGGACTGTTGTTGTTACAACTCGTTTGGTTAATCCGATAGAGAATTCACTGTTGGAAATCCAGAAATTGGGAGATAAGGAATCTGATTCATGAATCAGTTTTTAGGGTATTTTGTCGGAAACCGTGTTTTTGCAAATATATTGACTGCAGTTATACTTATTGCAGGATTAATTTCTCTGTTGTTAATTCGGAGGGAATTATTCCCTGAATTCTCTTTAGATATGATAACAGTCCAGGTAATATATCCCGGTGCAGACCCAGAGGAAGTTGAAGAAGGTATTTGTCGTAAGATTGAGGAATCCTTAGATACCGTAGAAGGAATAAAACGATATACTACCGTCGCTTCGGAAAATATGGGAATGGCAAATATTGAAGTGATGGATAGTTATGATTTAAGTAAGGTATATGATAAGGTTCGTAATGCCATTGATTCTATTTCTACATTTCCAAAAGACGCAGAGAAACCAATAACGAATGAAGTAACTATTCGCCGTGAGGTTATTCAGGTAGCATTATCTGGAAATTTACCCGATAAAATCTTAAAAGAGTGGGCAGAACAGATAAAAGACGAATTACAGGCACTTCCAGAACTTTCGCAGGTTTTTATTTTTGGTGCAAAACAATATGAAATAGGGATTGAAGTGTCTGAAGAAAAACTTCAAAAGTTAGGGCTAACCTTTTCGCAGGTAGCTTCGGCAATTCGTTCCGGAAACTTGAATATTTCTGGAGGGCTTATTCGTTCTAAAGGTGCGGAAATACGAATTCGAACAATAGGTAGAAAATATTATGCAGATGAATTGGCTAAGATAGTAGTATTAGCCAAACCCACAGGTGAAGTGATTACTCTGGACCAGGTAGCGGAAATACGGGATGATTTTAATGAAGACCCCTTAGAGGCAGATTTTAATGGAGAAAAATCAGTTTTGATCTCATGTTTCAAAACTCAGGAAGAAGATGATATAGCCATATCAGATGCAGTCAAAAAATATGTAGAATCAAAGCAAAAACAACTGCCTCCTGGAGTGAAAATTTCTGTATGGAACGACAGAGCTCGATTAATTCGAGCACGATTAAATCTGCTTGAGATAAATGGTATTCAAGGGTTGATTATTGTTATTGTGATGTTATTGTTACTGATGAATGCTCGTTTATCATTTTTCGTTACTTTAGGAATCCCTATTTCCTTTGCAGGGGCTATATGCATTATGTATCTTCATGGCAGTACTTTAAATATGATGTCGTTATTTGGGTTAATTATGGTATTGGGTATGCTGGTTGATGATGCAATTATAGTCGGTGAAGCAATATACTACCATCGCCAGCGAGGATTGCCCCCCATGAAAGCGGCGTTAACGGGTGTAGAGGAAGTGGGATTGCCCGTGATAGGGGCTGTAACAACAACAATAGCCGCATTTATCCCGTTGATGTTTGTGAGTGGAATTATGGGTAAGTTTATTCGTATTTTGCCCATAGTTGTTATTTCTGCGTTGAGTGTATCATTATTTGAATCTCTTTTCTTGCTTCCTGCTCACCTTAATGATTTGCCTGATTTATCTCATACCATTTCAAACTCTGATAATCGGAGACATCCTCTGAAAAGACTAAGATGGTTTTTTAGTGATTTTCTCGATGCTTTTGTTGAAAAAATTTATCTTCCATTTTTAAATACCATGTTAAAGCATCGTTATATTTCGTTAACAGCCTTTATCGCTATATTATTAACGATAATGGGACTTGTTCGGGGGCAAATTATTAAATTTGAAGTTTTTACTGAGGCTGATGGGGACTATTTAATGGCACAGGTTGAGTTTCCTGCGGGGACACCGTTTCATGTTACAAAAGATGCTGTAAAAAGAATGGAAGATGCCCTAAAAAGGTTAGCAGAGAAAACCACCACTATAAGTGGCGAACCGTTGGTTAAGAATGTTTATAGTGTTGTGGGGCAGAGTAGTAGTGGATTTTCTGCTCAGGGGGGAAGTAATGTAGGTGAAATTAGAGTAGAATTATTACCCACAGAACGAAGGGGGATTCATGCAAAGAAATTAAGTTCTATGTGGGCAAAGGAAACAGGGACTATCCCAGGAACATTAAAACAGAAATATGATGTAAGTGGAGGAGGACCTCGTGGAACAGGAATTGAATTATGGCTAAGAAGTGAGAACCTTCAGGATATAATTCGTGCAAGTCAGGAGATAAAAGAAAAACTTAAAACTTACGATGGAGTTTATCAAATTGAGGATGATTATCGCCCTGCAAAAATTGAAGCGAGGTTTTATCTGAAACCAGAGGCGCAAACATTGGGGATAACTCTGGATTCATTAGGTAGGCAATTAGCGGGTGGCTTTTTTGGAGAAGAAGCGGTTCGAATTCAAAGGGGTAGAGATGATATCCGTATACGGGTTCGCTATCCTCGGGAAGACCGTAGTTATCTTTCCATATTAAATCAAGTTCGCATAAGGACAAATCAAGGATATGAAGTTCCTTTATTTGCTGTTGCTGATGTAGATTATACTCCCGGATTTTCTTCGATAACCCGTGTTGATGGGATGAGAAGGGTTGTGGTAACAGCAGATATAGAGACAACAAAGGCAAATTCAACAGAAATTATTGGTGATTTAACAAATAATTTTCTCCCATTGCTCCAAAGGAAATATCCAGGATTAATATGGTCGTTTGAAGGACCTCAACAAAATAGTAGAGATGCACTTGGCTCCTTAAAAGTGGGTTTCCCTATTGCATTGTTATTAATTTTCCTGATTATTTCATCGATATTCCATTCTTATTCTCAACCGATATTAATTATGCTTACCATTCCATTTGGTGTTGTAGGAGCATTGATTGGTCATTTATTGTTCGGACAAACTGTTACACTTATGAGTTTATTCGGTATTGTTGCCCTCGCTGGTGTGGTTGTTAATGATGCTATTGTTTTTGTGGATTGCTTTAATGCAAACCTTGGCGAGGGGAATAGTTTTATTTCTTCAATACTTCAAGCAGGTAAGAGAAGGTTTCGTGCTATTTTCTTAACTACAACCACTACATTTGGAGGGCTTATAGGTTTGCTTTTTACACGAGATATGCAAGCACAATTCCTGAAACCGATGGCAGTCTCATTAGCCATAGGTTTAGTTTTTGCGACTATTGTCACGCTTCTATTTATACCTACTATTATTGGTATATTAAATGATGTTCGAAGATTAGCATATACAATTAGAAATCGAAGAATTCCAAAACCTGAGGAAGTAGAGCCTGTATTTTCAATGTTAGAACAGAAAAGGCAATTAGAAAATAGTTCCTTATGAGGATAGATATTGGAGGAATGGTATAACATGTTTGAAGCTTTTTTAATTCGTTGGCGAAGTTATTATTATGGCTTGAAATTTGCCAGAAAGGGAAGAAAATGTCGTATTCAGGGAAAACACTTTACTATAGAGGGGCATGTGGAGTGTGGAGATTACTGTCGGTTTCGGGATTATGTGATACTTCGCACTCATAAAGATGGGAAGATAATAATGGGGACGCATTCAGTATTGAGTTACTATACAATTTTAGAATCTACAGCATTGATACAAATTGGAAGTAATACCGCTATTGCGGAATTTACAGTTATTCGAGATACAAATCATATATTCTGGGGGACAAAAGAGCATTTTGCTTTAACACCTCACATAGCCAAGCCGATTATTATTGGGGATAATGTTCTTGTAGGAAGTCGCTGTTATATACATCCGGGGGTAGAAATTGGAGATGGTGCTATTATTGGTGTGGGAAGTGTCCTTGTAGAGGATACGAAGGTAGGACCTCTGGAAATATGGGCAGGGGTCCCAGCACGAAAAGTGGGACATCGTTTGGAAAGTGTTCCTCCTGAGAAATTACAACAAACAGAGGAGTTAATAAAACAATATGGAATTCGCAAATTTCGATATTAAAAAATTTTTCTTCATATGGATTATAAGTTTATGTATTTTTATATGTTTATCAGCTACTTCACGAGAGACGGATGTAGATTCTTTCCCATTAAAATCAGATGATACTGCAAAAATTACTCAAGAACTCCCTGAGTATTTAGATTTACAAACAGCACAAAAAATAGCATTAGAACAAAATCCTTCATTAAAAGCGGTAACAGAACGGATAGAACAAGCTCGACAGAAAGTCAAACAAGCGTTAGCCCAGTATTATCCTCAAATTATTGCCAATTATACCGCATCGCATACAGACCTATCGAACACTGCTATACGGCGTGCACAGAGTACAGCATGGGAGCAAAGTTCAAATGTAATTTCTCAATCTATGTTTAGAAGTACTGGTGGAGCCAGCACAGATATCATGTCTTCGATACCGTGGGAAACTATTTTGAACTCATGGATTTCAGCATATCAAGCAAGTGATAAAGTTCCAGAGTCACAGAATAATTATGCGTTGAATTTTATTATGAAATATACCTTATTTGATGGTTTTGCCCGTAAGTATACTCTTGCTTTGGCTAAGTTAGGTGAGGAAAGTGCTCAGGAGTCTCGTCAAGAAGCCATACGAATATTATTGTCCGCAGTAGCAAATAGTTTTTATGCGGTACAATTAGCAGAGGAAAATCTCCGAATAGCCGAAGCTGATAAAGCATTCAATGAAAGACTTCTTTATGAAGCGCGGGTAAAACAAGAATTAGGAGCGGGTTCTTTAAGTGATGTTTTAAATTTTGAAGTACAGTTAAGGTCAGCAGAAGCACAAATTATTAATGCCCGTCAAAATCGTGAGATTGCTCGCATATCTTTAGCAGGCGTAATGGGGTTAAATACAGGCATACTCCCTGATAATGTAAAATTAACACCACTAAAAGATGAGACAGATGAAGATTTAAAAAATCCCGATACGGATGAATTATTATCACTTGCGTTACAAAGCAGACCTGATTTGAAAATGTTAACTTTAGCTATCCAGCAATCTGAAGCACAGATTGGACAAAGCCGTGCTACTTTATATCCACAGATGGGATTATCTTTGTCCCGTTCGGCGACAAGGACGGTGGACAGCGAATTTAGTTCAGATGATTTTGCTACTACTGTAAGTGTCGATATTTCATATAACCTCTTTTCTGGGGGTAAAAACCGAGCATTACGGGCAGAAGCACGTGCAAAACTCCGAGAGGCAGAGCAAAATTATTATGCAGGAAGAATTGATGTGATAACTGATGTTCAGAGTACCCTTCAGGAATTAAAATCGGCACAAGAACAACTGAAACTACAGAGGGAAAATGCACAGTATGTTAGAAAAAATAGGGATTTGGTGGAGCAGGAATACAAAGCAGGGCAAACGTCATTAGTCCGCTTAAATCAAGCACAACGTGATTTAATTGAAGCGGAAGGTAGACTTGCTTCTGCTCGGGTTGCCTTATTCCGAGCGTGGTATCAGTTGAAAACTGTTACTGCCCAATCTCTTTCAGAGCTTCCAAAATTTTAAAATTCTCTCTCGGATAGTAACCTTTTCTTTGATGCTGGATTTGTGGTAGTCACTCACTTTATTTGATACCTCTGTTTGCATTAGAATTCCTGTATATTTTTGATTGGATATAGATATTAGGATATTGGTTACTTAACATCTAATTGGAGTTTATCTTATGAATAAATCAATGTATTCAAGAAGAACATTTATAAAGAATGTTCTTATGGGAACAGCGGGAATGGCTGTTACGCCGATGATAATCCCCTCTTATGTATGGGGAGCGGAACCTTCTACTTTGCCAAATGAAAGAATAACTGTTGCTTGCATTGGTGTAGGAGGTCAAGGCAAATATGACATGAAGGCGTTTTTAAGTTTGCCTGAGGTTCAGGTAGTTGCTGTTTGTGACGTGGATGATAATCATGCACAGGAAGCACAAAAAATAGTCAACGATTTTTATGCTCAAAAGAAGAACATACCTGAATATAAAGGTTGTGATGTTTACCATGATTTTAGGGATGTCATTGCTCGTAAAGATGTGGATGCGGTGATGATAGCGACTCCTGACCATTGGCACCCTATTATATCCATTATGTCGGCACAATCAGGGAAAGATATTTATTGTGAAAAACCGTTAGCAAATTCTATCCCCGAGGGTAAAGCAGTAGTAGAGGCAGTCCGTAAATATCGTAGAGTATTTCAAACAGGTAGTCATGAACGTTCCCGAGATAATGCAAGGTATGCATGTGAATTGGTTAGGAATGGAAGAATAGGTAAATTACATACGATACGGGTAAACATGCCTGTGGATAATCATACCCCGATTCCTCCACAGCCCGAAATGCCTATTCCTCCTGGTTTTGACTATGATTTCTGGCTGGGACCTGCCCCAAAAGAACCCTATACAGAAAAAAGATGCCATTTCTGGTTCCGATATATTCTGGACTATAGTGGTGGAGAAATGACAGACCGAGGTGCTCATATTATTGATTTAGGCCAATTAGGTAATGGAACGGATGATACATTCCCCATCTCTGTGGAAGGGAAAGGCTTTTTCCCGAAAGAAGGATTGTTTAATACCGCAATGAGTTATGAATTTCGATTTGAGTATGCTAATGGTGTTGAATTATTAGGAAAGAGTGTAGTACCGCGTGGAATTAAGTTTGAGGGTGATAAAGGATGGATTTTTATTTATATTCATGGTGGTGACCTGCGTGCCAATCCTCCTTCATTACTTCAAGAAACTATAGCCCCGAATGAAATACATTTAGGCAGAAGTAAGGGACATCATAAGAATTTTATTGAATGTGTTAAATCCCGCAAGGACCCGATGGCTCCTGTGGAAGTGGGTTATCACACTGCAACTATGTGCCATATGGCAAATATTGCCATGAGACTTGGACGAAAATTGAACTGGGACCCAGAGAAAGAAATGTTTGTTAATGATGATGAAGCCAATCGCATGATGCAACCTTCGATGAGAGCACCTTGGACATTAGGTTAAACAAAAAGGAGATAAAAAATGAAAAATAATTATATTCTAATTAACATATTCCTGACATTGATATTTTTAACATCGACTACCTTTGCTCAGGAAATTCCAAACATTAAAGATGCCCTGAATTATCTACAAACGTATAAGTTTGGAATGAATCGTGAACCGTTAGAGCCTATTCTCGATGCAGTAAAGACAACTCAAAATAACCCTGTGAAACAGGAACAGTTATCAAAACAACTTGTAGCGATTTTACCGAAATGTACCATTGATGGGAAAAGATTTATTGCACGCCAATTAGTTGTGATTGCAACACCATCTGTTGTTCCGGGAATTGAACCTTTATTGAAGAATAACGAAACAATTGATATTGGTTGCCGAATATTAGAGCAAATCCCCGGCAAGGAAGCAACGCAATCTCTTATAAAGGTGTTGAAACAAGAGTCTATAACAGAAGATGATAAAGTTGCCATTATCAATTCTCTGGGAAGAAGAAAAGATAGCTTATCTGTTGAAACATTGTCCCAATATCTGGAAAATCCATCACAGAAACTACAAAATTCAGTGATAATTGCCCTTGGTTCTATAGGTGGGAAAGAAGCAGGGAGTATTCTCTGGAACTGGGCTAAAAGTAAATCCATGTTGGAAAATTCTAATGTACAGTCTGCTCTCTTGAAAATTGCCAGTCGGTTGGCAGAAGAATTAACTGAAAAAGATATGGCTTTGGAAATCTATTCCTCTTTATTCAGTAATGATAAAGTTACCCCTATAAACAGAGCATATGCCCTGAGGGGATTGGTACAGTTAAAGGGTAAAGATGCCTTTGAAGAAGTCTGGCAAAGTGTTGGAAGTGAAGACACAGTACTTTCTTCTTCTGGTATTGATTTGTTAAAAGATAAAGCCTTTCCTGATACGTTACTTTCTGAACGATGTGTAAGTACATTAGAAACTGCAAAGCCAAGACTTCAGTTTGGTTTGTTAGAAGTTATTGCTTCCCGTAAGATTACAGACGTTGTCCCACAGGTGTTAAACCTTATAGAAAAATCTGATGGAGAATTGAAATTGTCAGCAATTCAATGTCTTAGTCGGGTAGGTGATACTCGTGCTATTGAACCGTTAATGAATATTGCTTTAAGTGGACCTCGTGATGTTAGAGAAACAGCAAAAGATGCTTTAATAAAATTGGATAATCCCGATGGAAATAAGTATCTGATGGATAAAATGCAAAAAGGTAATTTAGATGTCAAAAAATTAGCCGTTGAATTGCTTACAGAACGTAGGGCTGTTGAAGCAAAAGA
>JAIWNQ010000047.1 GCA_020216745.1 Candidatus Hydrogenedens sp. | reverse complement strand
GGAACCAGTAAAGACTCAAAGCTCAGAAGCCTCATACAGAATTGCTGTTGTTGATGTTGAGCTTGTTATGAGGGAATACAATAAGAGAAAACAAAAATATGAAGAACTTCAAAAGGAAGTCGATTCCCAACAAAAAGAACTCGATAATCTGATGAGTCGTATTGAAGAAGATAGAAAAAAACTTGAGTCGGGTAAGTCTACAATGAGCGATGAAGAAAAACTGGATTTGAAAATGAAAATAGAACAAGAGGCGGCTACATATAGAGCAGAACTTGAAAAAAGGCAAAAAACTATTGATAGCAAGGAAGAACGAATTATTCGTGAATGTTTAGATGATATTCAAAACGCTATTAATGTAATTGCCACCTCAGATAATTATCATCTCGTATTCAATGCGGGCAAATCTCTGAAAAGCAGTTTATTATTTCACAGCCCAACAATGGATATAACCTCCAAAGTCCTAACCTATTTGAATTCAAATTCAAGTACTACGGAATCAGTAAAACCAAAGAAATAAAAACGGTTAATTGGTATATAGATAACTCTATATTGAAAAATTAAGAAAATGTCAATAAATGTGAAACAAATATCAGAATGGATAAATGGGATAATTATTAAGGGGGATGAAAACACTATAATAACAGGTGTTAATAGCATCGATAATGCGAGTAGTGGCGATTTAGTATTTGTCCGTGATAAAAAATATGAAGCGTTATTAACGAAAACCCAAGCATCTGCTGTGCTTATGTCCTCAGAACCTGTAGTTCCAGTACCAGAAAATCTTGTTTGTATTATAGTGACAAATCCAGAACTTGCATTTTTACAAGTATTACAACAATTTAATCCTCAAAAGATACAATTACCTGAAGGAATACACCCCTCTGCAGTTGTAGGGGATGATGTCACTTTGGGAGAGAATATTGCAATAGGTCCTTTTGTATTTGTTGGTAATAATTCAAAAATTGGCAATAAAACGAAGATATATCCCCATGTATATATCGGGGAAAACTGTGAGATTGGTGAAAACACCATTATATTTCCTAATGTCACTATCCGAGAAGAAACGAAAATAGGTTCTAATTGTATTATTCATTCAGGAGTATGTATTGGAACAGATGGATTTGGTTTCATTCATGATGGTAATTTGTGGCATAAAATTCCACAGATTGGATGTGTTATTATAGGAGATAATGTTGAAATAGGTAGTAATACATGTATTGACCGTGCTACATTTGGGGAGACCCAAATAGGCACAGGTACTAAAATAGATAATTTGGTTCAGATAGGACATAATGTTAAAATAGGTGAAAATTGTGCAATTGCAGCAACAACTGGTATAGCTGGCAGTGCTACTATAGGTAATAGTGTTCGAATTGGTGCCGGTGCGGGTATCAATGGACACATTAATATAGGAGACAATGCAACTATAGGTGCATGGTCAGGTGTAGCAAAGTCAGTGGAAGTTGGTGCTGTAGTTTCTGGTTTCCCTGCAACAGAACATTCGCGGGCAAAAAGGATATTAGTTGCCCAGCAGTATGTCCCCGAATTGCTCAGGAGAGTTAAAGAACTTGAAATGAAAATTCAAGAAATAGAGAGTAAAGTATATGAAAAATCAGCGAACAATCAGTAAAGAAGTATCTTTCTCAGGAGTAGGATTACATTCAGGAAGTTTAACAACAGTGACTTTTAAACCTGCTCCCCCAGATACAGGAATTATCTTTATTCGAACCGATTTATCAGGGAAGCCAGCAATTCCTGCAGATATTGACCATGTAATTGATGTTTCTCGTGGTACTACTATCGGTTTAGGTAATGCCAAAGTAAGGACGGTAGAACATGGTTTGGCAGCAATGGCTGGCTTAGGTATTGATAATTTATACATTGAACTTGATAATGAAGAAATCCCTAATGGCGACGGGAGTGCTTTGCCTGTAATGAACTGCTTACTTCGGGCAGGAATAACAGAGCAGGAAGAGCCAAAAAGGTCACTGCTTGTTGATAGACCCGTATATTATCGTCAAGACGATGTAACTCTTAATATCCTTCCCGCAGATGAATTTCGCATTACCATGACCATTGCTTATGACCATGTTGCTATTGGTACACAGTATGCCAGCTTTATTATTAATGAAGAAACATTTATGAATCAACTTGCCCCTGCTCGTACATTTTGTTTTCTGAAAGAGGTAAAAATGTTGAAGGAGCAGGGATTAATCATGGGGGGAAGTTTAGAAAGTGCAGTAGTTATAGGGGATGAGGAAATTCTAAATGATGGATTACGATTTCCCGATGAATTTGTAAGACATAAAATTCTCGACTTGCTTGGTGATACATATCTATTAGGAAGACCTTTAATAGGACATATCATTGGCGTTAAGTCGGGACACGAAAAGAATGTAATGTTTACAAAACAAATAAAAAAAGTTTATCTGAACGGTTATGGAATTTATGCTATACATGACCCAAGACCAACAGCACATCGACAAATACCAGTTTTAGATGTAAATAAAATATTGAAAATATTACCACATCGCTATCCCTTCCTGTTAGTAGACCGAATTATCGAATTTACATCCATGAAAAAAGTGGTTGGAATTAAGAATGTTACAGTAAATGAGCCATTTTTCCAAGGGCATTGGCCTGATGTTCCTGTGATGCCAAGCATTTTGATTCTCGAAGCGATGGCACAAGTATCCTCTGTGCTCATTTTCCGAGAGAATGGCGACCCACCCCTTTATCAGGCATACTTCGTAGGCTTAGAAAAGGCGTCACTTCGTAGACTAGTAGTACCTGGAGACCAGCTTGTAGTGGAAGCAGAAATGGTTTACTACCGAAACGACCTATTCAAGGCAAAGGTTGTAGCTTCTGTAGAAAATCAAGTAGTGGCTGAAGCAACTATGAGTTTTGGTTTGGTAGAATTAAGAAAATAGATATTTTCCATTTTTATTTTTATAAACTATAAATGAGGGTGACTGAGTTCTGTTAATAATCATAAAGAGAGATTGGTTTTTCATAAATTGTTTGAAAAATTATAGTTAAAACAATTAATATTAATCATCAAAATATTAGAAGAAAAGAATGTTTTATAAAAATTGAGATTACATTTATATGTTGGCAAAGAGATGAAATTTAATAATTATTATATTGGTTATTTTTTTATTGCTATATTATTTTTATTTATTCAATCATGTGAAAATCCGAGAAAAGACATTTTTATAGTTTCTGGCCAAATAGAGTGCAAAGTACATACCCCTGGCTCGACAATAGGTGGACGTATTATTAAAATTTACGTAAACGAAGGGGATACGGTAAAAAAAGACCAATCATTAATTCAGTTTGATTGTGCTCAGCAAGAGTCAATGTACCAATCCGCATTGGCGGGTGTAAAACGTGCAGAAGCTTTAGTAGAAAAATTAAAAAAAGGGGCAACAGAAGAGGAACTTCGTCAGGCGGAAAAAGCAGTGGCTTCCGCAGAGGCACAGTATAAATTATTACTTGCTGGAGCAAGGGAAGAAGATAAAAAATCTGCAAAAGCAGCCTTGGATTCTGCTCAAGCTACTTATGAAATAGCAAAAAAAGATTATGAACGAGCAGAACGTTTATATAATGAAGGGGCTATATCGAAAAAAGAATGGGAACAAACAAAGATACTCTACGAAAAGGTTCAAGCTGAATACCGTGTTGCAGAAGAAAAATATAAACAACTTCAAAAAGGAGCACGAGACGAAGAGATAGAAGCGGCAAAATCCAACTGGGAAAGAACTTTAGCCATTCTTGATGAGGTGAAACGTGGGCCCCGAATTGAAGATATTCGTTCTGCAGAATCTGCCCTGGAATCCGCCAGAGCGGAACTTGCAAGAATGGAAACAATATTAAAGGAGTGTTTAGTAACATCACCTATTGATGGAATTGTTGAATCAATTTCGGTCCGAGAGGGAAACATAATCCCCCCAGGGGCGTGTATAAGAATAGTTAATCCTGATGATTTGGAAATGTTTATATATGTTCCTGCTTATGTCTTGGGGTATTTGTCCGTAGGGCAAGTTTTAAATTTTCGAACCGATGCTTATGGAGAAGAGGAATTTTCTGGAAAGGTTATATATATTGCTTCAGAAGGTGAATTTACCCCACGAAATCTACAAACACAAGAAGAACGGATACAGCAGGTATTCGCTGTAAAATTGGCATTAACTTCCTATAATGGAAGACTACGAGCAGGAATGACCGCTACAGTAAAAATTCCATTGACAAAATGAATATGACTATGACAACTATAGAAGAAAATTCCATTACCAATCATACTCCTTCTGCAGTAATACAGGTAAACGATTTAACACGAATGTTCGGTACTTATATTGCTGTTGACCATGTATCTCTAACAGTACGAGAACGGGATATCTTTGGATTATTAGGACCGAATGGTTCAGGAAAAACGACATTGATTCGTATGCTATGCGGGATATTACGCCCCACATCGGGTGACGCTTACGTATTGGGATATAACATTGTTTCTGAAAGTGAGGAAATCAAAAAATCTATTGGATATATGTCTCAGCAATTTAGTTTATATTCTGACCTTACTGTTTATGAGAATTTGAATTTTTATGCACAAATATATGGTATCCCGAGGAAGCACAGAAAAGAATCTATTGATGAGGTTGTTAATATTGTAGATATAAAACCTTATTTAAATTATTTGTCAGGGGCTCTATCAGGAGGTTGGAAACAACGATTGGCTTTGGCATGTGCGTTGGTGCACAAACCAAAATTATTATTTTTCGATGAACCTACTGCGGGTATTGACCCTGTGGCGAGGCGTGACTTGTGGAATTTACTTTTTGACTTATCAGCCCGTGGAACTACCTTTTTTGTTACTACACATTATATGGATGAGGCGGAACGATGTTCTCATTTGGGCTATATCTATTTTTCAAAACTTATTGCATATGGGACCCCTGAGGACTTGAAAAGGATGCCTCGAGTTACTCCAGAAGGTTATCAGAGATATGAACTTCGTATAGACCATCTTACTGAAGCCATGCGAGAGTTATTAAAAATGGATTATGTACATGATGCAACAATGTTTTCAGATGTTATACATATCCTTATTAAGCAAGGTTATGACGAGGAACTTCAACAATCAATTCAAAAAAAAGGATTTCATATTCAATCACTTAGATTAGTACCTCCAACACTTGAAGATGTTTTTGTAAGTTTAACCCGTTCATATGGAAAATAATATGCTACAGGGCTTTTTTGCAATTGTGTATAAAGAGACAAGACACATAGTAAGAGACCCTCGTAGTCTATTTTTAATGTTAGTCATTCCAGGCTTAGAATTAGTTATATTTGGCTTCGCTGTAAATTTAGATATAAAAAACATTAAAACTGGGGTGTTAAACCAAGACAAGAGAATTGAGAGTCGGAATTTACTGGACCAATTTGTAAATTCGGGGTATTTCGATATTGTATATATTTGTAATTCTGAGGAGGAAATGGCATCTGCTTTGAGAAGAGGATATATAAGGGTAGGAATACATATTCCTCCTTACTACACAGATAGAATACTGAAGAATGAACATGTTGATGTCCAAATTCTTATTGATGGGAGTGATTCAACCGTCGCTATGCAGGCTTTAAACGTCAGTAATGCGATAGGATTGCGTGCATCAATAAAAATATTGAGTAAAACGAACTCTTTACCGTCTCAATTTCCGATTGATATGCGTCCACGTGTTTTGTTTAATCCCGACATGCGTACAGCCAATTTTATGATACCTGGATTAATTGGGGTCATCCTTCAGGTTATAGTAATGCTACTTACTTCCTTTGCAGTTGTTCGGGAGAAAGAACAACGAACATTGGAGCAATTGGTCGTTACCCCAGTATCAAGATTCGGTTTAATGCTTGGGAAACTGGTGCCATTTTTAGGAGTTGGAATTTGTGAAACAATCTCGGTTCTTTTTTTGATGAGGTTTTTATTCCAAGTTCCTATTGCAGGAAGTCTATTATTACTTTCTTTTTTTGCGATTATTTTCCTTTTCACAACATTAGGAATGGGTTTACTGGTTTCTACTTTTTCCCAAAACCAGATTCAAGCCCTTCAAATTTCTTTCGTTATCTTGCTTCCCTCATTCTTACTGTCAGGTTTTATGTTTCCTCAAGAAACAATGCCCCGAGTGATTTATTGGATTGGACAAGTTGTCCCAGCAACATATTTTATTCGCATCTTACGAGGTATTATTCTTCGTAATGCTGGTTTTTGGGACTTATGGCATAACGGTGCTATACTTGGAATAATGGGAATTATTATCATCGTTATTGCTTCGTTCCGATTCCACAAAACGGTTGGATAAATGCAACTATTTCTTGACTTTCTATCTTAATAATTTGCACTAATCTTTTCATATACATGATAATCCCATAATTTATTTATCTTCAGAATATAGAAAGATATGGTATGCTTATGTTGAAAAAGAGCACAGTTTCATTTTCTTTATTATGCCTTGTAGGTTTTTTGGTGGATTTTGCAATCATGGCTGGGATTGTCGCCTTGCCATTTTTAATACTTGAACATATTCCATCTGGAAATACCGCTTTATCTGGAAATGTTTTTGCTGTTCAAATGGCAACCTATACAATCGCATGTCTAATAATGTCAAGGATAGTAGGTGAGTCAAAAAATATATTGTTTTGGGCACGTTGGGGAGTTATTATTTTTACCTTTGCTTATCCGCTATTTCCTTTTATTCCTAATAAATTTACATTATATTTATGTTCAATATTCTCATTTATCGGTATGGCGCTTTCCTGGCCCGCTTTTTATGCATGGGTTGGTACAGAACCGAATGAATATAAAAGGCAGAGAAATCTTGCTATATTTAATATGTTATGGAGTCTGGGTTTTACTATGAGTCCATTAATCTCAGGTCCTCTTTACGATTTTGATTATAGGGCTCCCTTTATCTTGGTTTTTTGTGTAAGTCTTTTTTCATTTATTTTACTTATGATTATTCCAGATGCAAGTAAGTATCATCCTATACCTCAAGAAGCAGAAGACACTTCCCGAGATAAAAGTGTAGAAATGGAAAATAATGGTATTTATTTGTATCCCTATTGGTTAGGAGTTTTTTTAGCAAATTTAATGACAATTATTCCAAGGTCGACTTATGCGGAACATTTGAAGCAGATGGTTGCTCAAGGGGAATTGAGGTTTTTATTTGAAAGTATTCCGTCTGCTCTATTACAAACAGACCCAGCAACAAAGTTTTCCTGGCCATCTGCGATGATGGCATTTGCCACCGCAGGTATTTTTTTGTTATTTGCATGGACCCAATTTTGGAGATATCGACTATCTATTTTAATTGTTTCTCAGGCGGTTTGTGCTTTATTCTTTCTTCTTCTCTCTGAAACTAAAAGTATTATTTTAATATGTATCGCTTTTGCAATTATAGGGGCTAATCATGGACTAACATTTTTTGCAAGCACCTATTATAGCGTGCATAATCCAAAGCTTAGACATCGTAGGGCATCTATTAATGAGGGATTAATTGGATTAGGTGGTGTAGTTGGAAGTCTTATATTTGGTTCCCTTGTCGAAAAATATGGTGTGAGATTATCATATAAAATTATAATATTTCTGATTGTGTTGGTTATTTTTATTGAGATTTTTATTTTTGACTATTTACAAAAAAAAGCACAATATAAATATAGGGATAGTGCTTGTAAATCAGAAAATAAGTAAAGAATTATTTAAGGGATATTTTTATGAAAAGGTTTGAAAATATCCAGTTTACAAGATATATATTTGCATGGACAATACATTTGTTTACTGCAATGGGTGCCGTGTTTGGTTTTCTGGCAATTATTGCAATAGGAAGGCATGAATGGCTATTGGCTTTTTATTGGATGGCTATATCTGTATTTATAGATTCAATTGATGGTTTATTTGCGAGAGCATGTAAAGTGAAAGAAGTTCTTCCACATTTTGATGGGGCATTATTAGATAATATTGTTGATTACTTTACGTATGTTATTGTGCCCGCAAGTTTTTTATATGAAACTCACAGTGTTCCGCAAAAACTTAATTTATTATCTGCTGTTTTAATAACGTTATCCTCTGCCTATCAATTTTGCCAAGCGGATGCTAAAACAGAAGACAATTGGTTTAAAGGATTCCCTTCATATTGGAATATAGTGGTATTTTATATCTTTATGTTAGATTTGCCAAAAGAAATTAATTTTTTAGTTATTTTTGTTTTAACTATCGGAGTTTTTATTCCTATACGTTATTTATACCCAAGTCGCACACGTGAGTATCGAATTTTGAATTTATTGCTTGTTTCAATGTGGGCGTTATTGATACTCTTTTCTCTTTGTGCGTACCCGAATCATTATAATTATATATATCTTTCGTTGATTTATGTCGCATATTATTTTGGATATAGTGTTTATTGGACATATAAATATATGAAGGTTAGAAGAAATGGACCTCGTGAATAAATTAATAGAGAAGACAGAGAAAATTCGAATAATAATAGAGGAGCAAGAATTCAAGGAATTAGTAATACTTTTATTTTTGGGTATGTCTCTTGTTTCGGTGGCAATATATAGTTATTTTTTACAACCTTGGACCCTGGATGATGCCTTTATTGCATTTCGATATGCGGAAAATTTTGCAGAGGGAAAAGGAATTGTTTATAACGAAGGGGAATATGTAGAGGGATATACATGTTTTTTATGGGTTGTTTTGCTGGCAGGGCTAAAAAAACTGGGAATGGATTTACCCTTAACATCTAAAATATTGGGAACATTATTTACGTTTGCAACAATTATCTTAATGTCACAGATACATAAGATTATTGTAGGTACATCATGGTTTGTTTCACTCGTCGGTGTTATTTTGCTCGGAACTTTTGGAACTTTTACTTCCTGGGCTATGAGTGGTATGGAAACATCCATGACTGCTTTTCTGATTTTTTTAGTTTTTTTATTGTTTGGTGCGTTAGTTTCACGAAATTCTAATTCCAAAGCAGGTTATTTTATGATAGGGGTTATTACATCTCTTGTAGCGATGTCCCGTCCAGATGCAGGTATTATTTTCCCAGTAATAACATTGGCCTCAATTATAAACGCATTTAAAGACAGGAAATGGGTTTCTCCAATTCTTATCATTATCGGTTTTTCTATTGTTTTTGTTCCATATTTTATATGGCGATATTCCTATTATGGATGGTTATTGCCCAATACATTTTATGTTAAGGTTGGTTCGACATTCGAACAACTAAAAAGGGGATTTTTCTATACACGAGATTTCTTGTTTAGTTGTATGCCAATATTTGCCATTTTTATTTATGTCCAGTCTATTAAGTTCAAATCTTTACCTACAAGGGGTATTATTGTTTTTTCAATGAGCCTTGCCATGTTTCTTAACATTCTTTATGTGATTGCAGTTGGTGGTGATTGTATGCCAGCATATCGTTTTTTTACCCCATTTGCTCCATTGCTAATTATGGTTTGTGCTTATGCCTTTTCAATAAGTCAGGTGTCTGTTATAAAAGGTCTAATTATTGTTTTACTTATAGCAACATTTAATGTATGGCAATTACAAAATGACCGTAAATATTATAAAGAAATAACCTCAGATACAGTAGCAGAAAAAGGGATGGAAGTGGGCTTATGGCTCCGTGAAAATGCACCGCCAGATGCTGTTATCGCTACAAACACTGCGGGTAGTGTTGCTTATTATTCTCGACTTAAAGTTATTGATATGTTAGGATTGAATGATGAACATATTGCCCATCGAAAGATTCCAACATTAGGAAAGGGTTCACCTGGTCATGAAAAAGGAGACGGAAAATATGTTTTATCTCGCAAACCTGATTATATAATGTTTAGCTCACCTCCTGGGAGTAAGGAACCTCGAACCTTATTGAGTGATAGGGAAATAGCCAGTTCACCTGAATTTAGGGAAAATTATGAATTTAAACAGCACTCGTTA
>JAIWNQ010000046.1 GCA_020216745.1 Candidatus Hydrogenedens sp. | reverse complement strand
CCCTCAGGTAAAATTTTACAAATATATGAAAGGAAAAAGTAAGTATTAAAAGTTGGATATCTAAAACATTGGATTTGAACGGCTTATATTTATTTTATACTCCCCTTGATTTATTTGCAGAACAAGAGCTCATTTTATACCATAAAAACTCTCCTTTTTTACCCCAGGACCTCTTAAGTAAGGTTATCTTTTATCGGTCCACAAAAAGGAGGAAAGAATTACTGTTGAGCAGATTCTTAATCCATCAAATTATGAATTTAATGGATATTAGTCTACATTTTTACGATTCTTTAATAAAAAAAGATACTTTGTGGTCACCAGAGTCAGGACGTGAAAGTAAACATATGTTGCATATTTCTTTTAGCCATTCTCAAAATTGGATTGTTTTGGCTCTTGCTGATACACCGTTTTTAAGTATAGATATTGAATGTTCAAATAGAAAAAAGGAAAGATTACAATCCATCTTGAGAAGGTTATTTTGCAACTGTCCTATTCCTAATAATTTACACATATTATTACACTTATGGAATGTTCACGAGGCTTTATTAAAATTAGGATTTTCTATTGAAGAACAGGAATTGTATGTGAACTATTTGATCTCGAAATTGAAAAATATTGACTATGATGATTTAGATACTACAATTTACAAATTTGATTATTTAAACATATCATTTTTTCTCTGGCAACAAAGACTATTACCTGGTCCTGGAATTCTGGTAACAAATAAAGTTAACTGCAGATTTGTTAAGGCATATCGAATAACAAAAGATAGTGAAATAGAATTAAATAAGCCCTGTAAGAAGTATCCTGCAGGGCTTATAAAACTTGAACGTGTACTTGAATTACCTTTGTCCTAATGATTATACAGGTAATTCCCAACCTTTACGATATTTCTTTGTTAAATACTTGTTTGCTTTCTTAACATTCGTTATTTTCATAGAAGCCACATCAAATTCAATTTTTTCTCCTGCCCAAAGTGCGACATTGCCCATATTGGCAACTTCAGTAAGTGGTCCAGCATATTCGAAGTCAGAGCATGCTTTTTGATTTGATTTAATACTTTCTATCCAGTTTGTGAATGGATTTTCATCAGGGATGCGTGGAATAATTGGATCTGGTTTTTTGTAATCCTTCATCTTTTCAGAAGGCACTAATCTGGAATCACCTCCATAGCAACCTGTTGTTAGGTAACCCTTTGTACCGACAAATAACGAACCGTTGTCACCGTCTCCTAATTTTTCATCTGCAGGAATTTCAGGTGGTCGTTTAGGTAGTAAGCCACCGTCATACCAATAAATATCAACAGGAGGCATATTGCCCCGTGCGGGGAACTGGTATTTAATTATAGATTTTCTTGGGGCTGTTTGTGTGTTCATACCCTCTTGCTGAATAACCTCTACGGTATATTTTGGAGCTTCGTATAATTTGAGAGCCCAGAATGCCGGGTCCATAATGTGGCACGCCATATCGCCAATAGCACCACAACCAAAATCCCACCATCCTCTCCACTTGAATGGTGCATAACCAGGATTATACGGTCTCATAGGAGCAGGACCTATCCATAAATCCCAATCAATAGTAGGTGGAACTTCTCTTGCGGGCAAAGGCTTTGTAATACCTTGTGGCCAGATAGGACGATTTGTCCAAATATGGGCTTCTTTAACATCGCCAATCGCACCTGTCCATATCATCTCGCACAACTCGCGAACTCCATCACCAGCATGCCCTTGATTTCCCATCTGTGTTATTACGCCTGTTTCTTTTGCCACCTTAGTAAGAAGTCGAGCTTCAGCAATCGTATGTGTTAGTGGTTTCTGAACACGGACATGTTTCCCCATCATCATAGCCATATATGCAGCGGGTGCATGCACATGGTCTGGTGTCGAAATAACAACTGCATCGATTTCTTTGTCAAGTTCTTCTAACATTTTTCTGTAATCTTTATACCTCTTTGCATTCGGTAACAGATAAAATGTTTCTTCTGCCCTTTTGTCGTCAACATCGCAGAGTGCAATTATATTTTCACTCTTGCAATTCATAATATCTCCTTTTCCTTGTCCACCTACACCGATACCCGCAATGTTTAATTTTTCATTTGGGGATACTTTTCTCGGAACAACATTTGCAGTATTCACTTTTTGTTTCTTTGCAAAAGCACTGCCTACTAATGCACATGTCGTTGTTACTGTGAGGAAGGCACGCCTTGTTAATTTACTATCATTCATAATCTTAACCTCCAGGTTATCGTTGAAAAATTTGAGTTTTTGTTAAATTTGAAATAGCCCATTAGCCACAGATGACTAATAGATACCACCATTTATGATATATTATATCATTATTAGGTTTCATTTAACATTTCATTTTTTGATTTTTTGTTTAAAAACGGTAAAATAGAAATATATAAACAAAAATGATAAGTATAAATTTATGTATGAATCGTTCTATGGTTTAAAGGAAAAGCCATTTAGTTTAACTCCTGACCCGAAGTACCTCTTTTTAAGCGATAAGCATAAAGAGGCATTTGCCCATCTACTTTTTGGGATAAAAAACAGGATGGGTTTTATTATGGTCACAGGGGAAATAGGGACAGGGAAAACCACTATTTGTAGAGCGTTATTATCTCAGTTGGATCCAGATACAGAACTCGCTTTTATTTTTAATCCTTGTCTTAATTCTGTAGAATTACTTAAAAGAATTCTTTCCGAGTTTGGGGTTCAGTCCAAGTATGAAACCTTACTTGAATTAACAGACCAGCTTAATGAATTCCTCTTATCAAAGTCTCAACAGCAGAAAAATTGTGTTTTAGTTATTGATGAGGCACAAAATCTAACACCTGCAGTTTTAGAACAAATTCGCTTGTTATCCAATTTAGAAACAGAAAAGGAAAAACTTTTACAAATAGTATTGATTGGTCAACCAGAGTTATTAGAGCGATTAAAACTTCATGAATTAAGGCAATTAAATCAACGAATTACGGCGAGATACCATTTAATCCCACTTGATGAACAGGAAACACGACAATATATTGCATATCGCCTTCATATCGCTGGTGGTAAAAAACGAGTTCAGTTTACACCAAAAGCATTGAAGTTGATTTACAAGCACAGCAAAGGAATTCCACGACTTATCAATTCAATATGTGACAGAGCCTTGTTAGTAGGTTATACACGTGAAAAACATACGATTGACCATGAAATTGTAAAACAGGCAATTAAAGAATTAGAAGGGCAAATTCAACAACCACAAAAAGAACAAAAGAAAATAAAAAAATGGAAAAACTTAGTACCAAGCCCTGCTTTTGTTGTGGGTATAGCACTTATCTTAATTGCTTTAAGAATTTGGTTTATTCCTTTAGATGAAATGGCCCGTGAATTGCGGAAATTTAATAATATGTTTAACCCTACTGATAACGATACGAGTAAGGTATCAACATCTCAAGCGGAAGCGGTTAGTAAAGATAAAGATATGGGTGTTAATCCCGTTTTGACTTCTCGCATAATAGAAAATTTGTGGGGCCATTTTTTAGAAAATTTTTCAATGCAAACATCAGTTTCATTACAAAAAATAGATGAACTAACTGTTGAGCCTGAAGTTTCCCGTGTTGAGAGTGCTTTATTATTATTAAGAATGTGGAATTTAGCACTTGTAAAAAGCCAACCTAACGATAATTCTCCACAGGGGTTAGTTCGGTTTTTTAATGAAAATGGTTTATCTGCAGAAATTCTACAGACAACTGTATCTCATTTATTTGCTATTGGTCTTCCTTCTATGGTGTATATAAAGAGTCAAGAAAAAGAATTATGGTGCTCTCTTATTCAGGAAAAAGATAATTCAGTTACTTTATTTTTAGGACCAAAAAATCTTGTTGAATTGCCAAAGGACCAATTTCGTGCAATGTTTCTAAATCTTGCTGTTATCCCATGGAAAGATGATGCAAGTTATAAATCTTTAGTTTTAGGTAATTCTGGTGATAATGTGAAGACACTAAAAAAATTACTTCAGAAAGGAGGATGGTTATCTACAACTAATGATACTGATAAATATGATGAGGAAACAGTGAAAGCAATAAAGAAATTACAGACCGAGATGGGATTACCTGTGGATGGGGTTGCGGGGAAACAGGTTAGGCTTGCACTAAAAAAATGGTCAACGGATATGTATGTCCCAAATTTGAAAAATCCTCCAATGTTTCTTCTTCATTTTTATTCAGGAAATAGTCAAAACACAAGTATGTAATAACTGTGTAAAAAATTTAATAGATAAATATGCAAATGGGTATACGTTTTGCAATTTAAAAGGATGTTAGGATGGATGGATAAATAACAATCTTTTTAGGAGAATGGATGATGATTGATAATTCAAATGTCCTTTTGCAGAGAAGAGCAGATTTATTAATTGATTGTTATGATAAACCTGTTGTTGTGATAGATAGTGAAGGCTATATAATTAATGTTAATACATCATTTGTAAAAATAATTCAAGGGTATGATGAGGATTTCAAAAAGAAGTCTATTTTCCTTTATTGTGATGAAAAAGCAAGTAAAGAAATTAAAAGAATTATAAGACATAGAAGTCTTGTTGGACCTTTTGTATTTAAAGGAGCACTAAAAATCAATTCTGAAGTGGATATCCAAGTTTCTTTTACTGCAAGATTTGTTTTTGATGAAGAACAGCAAACCCGCGAAATATTATTGTTTATAGAACCTGAAATTCCGATTCGTTTTTCATTTTCTGAAATTATAAAATATTTTGGTGAAATATTCTTACCTAAAGTTCCTACTGCATCCCAGATTATTGATACCCAGAAAAAAGTTCTTTACTCAGTAAATTGGGATGAATTACCAGAGAAATTAAGAGAAATAAATAAAAATGAGCGAATTTGTTGTTATTTGCTAAAAAAAAGTGGAACTATTAGGGAGTGTGTTTGTGAAAAAGCATTAAGAACGGGTGACACTCTTGTTGAAGAGGTTTGTATAGAAACAGATGAAGGTCCTTACTGGTTAGCTATTGTTGTTCTTCCGTTAGTAGATGAGAATAATAGCGTTAAGTCTGTAATAGTAACTTTGGATAACATCACAGAAGAACGACGGATGGCAAAAAATATAGAAAAATATTTAATTATGTCTCAACAGAATTTAGTAGGTCCTCAATTTTCAATTGCATTAGCACGACATTTGAGGAATCCTCTGACTGTAATGGTAGGTGCTATTGAAATACTTGAAGGGGATGTTAAAGATACGTTCTTAAAAGGTGTCATTGAAAAATTAAAGAAAAATTGCGAAATATGTAAATCAATTGTCAATCAGATTTTTAACTTTAATAATGTTTCATATGATGGAATAGTAAAAACAGAAATAAATGCGTTAATCCGTTCTATGGTTTTGCCTATCTATGCAACAAACTCTTCAAAGAATGTGGTGTTCCGTTTTTCAAGGTCTTCTCTTTATGTAAACTGTATTCCTCAGCAAATTGCCCAAGCATTTATATCCATTATTAATAATGCGATTAAGTATGCTGAGAATGAAGTAATGGTTGAAGTAAATCCGAATGACTTAGAGGTTACCATCTCGATAATGGATGATGGACCTGGAATTCCAGAAAATATAAAAAATAAAATTTTTGAACCTTTTTTTACTACAGATGATAATTCAAAAACATTAGGACTGGGTCTAACCCTTGCACGAACTGCTATTGAATTTATTGGTGGGAGGATTGAAATTAAAGACAGCCATTTAGGAGGAGCCAATTTTGTTATTCATTTACCTCTTGTAGATGAAGATGTCGTAGACGAAGTAAAAATGCCCCCTACCGAGGAGAAAAAAACACGAAAATTGTTATTAATTGAAGATGAGAAAGATTTACAGCACCTTGTCTCTTTGTGTTTACAAAAAGAAGATATTAAAATTACGAACGCTTATACATCTGATGAGGCAATAGAATACCTGGCTAATGAAAGGTATGATGCAATAATTATCGATGTCCAATTGCCAGGGTCTTTGAATGGATACCAATTATATGAACAAGTATGTGGAATTGGCAAATATAATGAAGAGCAGATAATAGTCATTACTGCCGATATCTTAAATTTAGGTACACAAGAATTCCTGAAAAAGATAAAAAGTCCCCATCTGGAGAAGCCCTTCCAGTTTGAAGATTTAAAGAATTTGGTTCATCAAATTCTTAATCATTAATTCGCAAAACAACTACTAATTGTATTATTATTTTTTTATCTTCTATTAGTTGTATGAAATATTTAATTTTAACCTTAGAGAATGGATGAGGATGAATAAAGTTAAGATTAGTAATTTGTTAGATTTATTGTGTAGATTGATAATAGTTATAGTATTTTCCATTTCTATTATTATAGGTTGTGCCAAGGAACACCGATTAAGACCAATTCAATTTAAACCTCACCCACCTTCTGAAATTCCAGAGAAAGAGTTACCCCCCATACCTACCGCTTCACCTGTACAATCATTGAGGGTAGCGGGAGCATATTTCAATGAGGCAAAAGAAGCCTTAAAAAAGGGGGATAAGAAAACGGCACAGGAGAAATATGTAACTGTTCGTAGAACTCTTATTAATGCTGGTATTGTCCCTGGAATCTTTCAAGAATTAAATAATTTTTGGGAAGTAGAAATGCTACCTGCCACAGAGCGTAGCATAAGCCTTGAATCTATGAACACTTATAAGATTATAGATGGACTTAAGGCAACACCTCCTTATAAATCTATAGAGATCCCATTTCCAGTGCCTGAACGTGTCTTATATGAGATAGAAGACGCTCAAACTCGATATCCCGACCGCTTCCAGGAGGGGTTGGATAGGAGTGGTTATTACGTGCCACATTTGAAGAATGCCCTTAAACAAGCAGGATTGCCACAAGAATTATGTTGGGTTGCTATGGTTGAGAGTATGTATAAATTAAAGGCATATTCCTCTGCAGGTGCTGCTGGGATGTGGCAATTTATTCGTTCTACGGGTAGCCATTATAATTTGAGAATAGATTCTTATGTGGATGAGAGATATAATTGGCGAATTGCTACTTCTGCTGCTATAAATTATATGAAAAATCTTCACGACTTTTTTAATGGCAGTTGGGAACTTGCAATTAGTGCTTATAATATGGGTGAAGGAGGGTTACTACGTGCTATAGAAGCTAATGGTGGAGATAGAAATTTCTGGACATTAACAGAAACCCCTCCAGCTTGTTATCGGATAAAGGAAGAAACAAAAAAATACTATCCAAGATTTCTTGCTTATATTCTTATCTGTAATGATCCGACACCGTATGGCTTTACACCGTCTCCATATTCACCAATACAATGGGATGAAATAGAAATTAAAGGAATGTATGCATTAGACACATTAGATAGTGTTATGAATTATAAACCAGGGACCCTTTCAACATGGAATCCACATTTAATTAGGGGAGTTACACCACCTCAAGGGTGTAAACTTATGTTGCCTGCAGGGGATGGGGTCAAATTAGCAAAGGTTTTGGATGACCCATCATTAAAACGGACAGAATTTATAGCATATACAGTAAAGAAAGGGGAAAGTGCTTATCAGATTGCACGTAAACATGGGATTAGTGTTGATGAGCTTTTAAAGGTAAATGGCTTTTCCTCTGTAAAATCTATAAAAACTGGGGTAACATTACAGGTTCCAATGTCTAATTATAAAGTGGTTAATTTTGCGAAACATCATGAGGAAAGTGAAGATATAAAAAAGAAAGACTTAGATTATCATATCGTTAAACAAGGTGAAACTTTGTATCACATAGCCAAAAAATATGACATTCCGCTTAATGATTTGGCTGTTTGGAATAACATTACTGGAGATAGACGGCTTAAAGTAGGCGAAGAAATTAGATTAAAACCACAGACCGAACAGGGTGTTTCTTTTACGTCAAATTCTACTACAAACAATACGAGTAAAGATGAAGAATCATCCAATCAGCAAATGATTAAGAAAAATGTTTACTATACAGTAAAAAATGGGGATACAATTATCTCTATTGCAAAGCAATATTCGGTTAAACCTGAAAAGATAATGGAATTAAATAACTTAAGCAACAGGTCAATTCTAAAAATAGGACAAAAGTTAATCGTTAAGCAAGAAACAGCCCAGATGGAAACTAAGAAACCACAATCTGAATATGCAAAAGTGCAAGAATCCAATATGGAGGTAAAAACAACAAAATTGGAAAATAAAGTGTATACAGTTAAACAAGGTGACACTTTGTCGAAAATTGCGAAAGAAAGTAATGTTTCACTGCAATCTCTTTTAGAATGGAATAACTTGGATACTAAATCTCAGTTAAAAATTGGTCAGAAAATATTATTATCAAAAAACACAGAAATGAATAATAAGACCGACACAGTGAAAGTTGTTAATGAGGATAAAGTTGATGGAACGTCTAAGGGAAAATTGGACGAGAATAAAACAAATAAAAGTGTTATGGGAACGATAGAACATACCATTCAATCTGGTGAGTCCTTATGGTTAATCGCTAAAAAGTATAATATACCCTCAGAAAAAATATTAGAATGCAATCCGCAAATAAATCCAAAATCCCTCAAAATAGGAATGAAATTATCTATTCCTGCTTCATCGTTATCCACTCCGTATGAACCAAATGTTTCTAATTCGATTAAGGTGGAAAAAAAGGAAAAAGAACCTAATACAAGTCATAATGAAGTTGAGCAAATGCAGGTAGCCAAATCTGAAATTTATAAAGTACAACCTGGCGATAGTCTGTGGAGTATCGCACAAAGAAATAATGTTTCTGTTTCTGACATAATGACATGGAATAATTTAGAGCCAACATCAAAATTAAAAATAGGTCAGGAATTAAAAATAAAATCAACCAAATCTTCACAGAATATCTTGAATACTGCTTCTGTGGAGCCGAAAAGACAAAGAGTAGAAAGTGAGAGGACAGAAACAGCTAACGAACCAAAATCAAATATATATATTGTGGGAAAAGGCGATTCTCTATATACAATATCGAAAAAAACAGGTGTTCCTGTAAAAAAGTTAATGGAAATTAACAAAATCGATGAAAAAAAGGTTTTACAGATTGGAGAAAAAATTCTTATAAGTAATTAACATCATACCTGAATTTTTATAATAGTGTTTTATTAAAAAGTTATTTTCTTTAATTCCTTGAATAGTTTATAATTATATTGTGGTAAATAAGGAGTGAAATTATGAAAAGAATTTTAATTCTGCTTCATATAGTTATAATAGTTTTATTCCCTTTGTTTACATATACTGATGAACCAAAACCTATCGGAGATGTAGATATGTCAAATGCAAAATTAACAATAACAAGTTCTGCATTTAAGATGGGCTCTCCTATCCCTAAAAAGTATACAGGAGATGGTCCTGATTTGTCCCCCCCATTAAATTGGGAAGGAGTTCCAGAAGGAACTAAATCGCTTGCTTTAATTTCTGATGACCCTGACGCACCAGTAGGAACGTGGGTACATTGGGTTATCTTCAATATTCCACCAACGGAAAAAGGATTACC
Source organism: Candidatus Hydrogenedens sp. (assembly GCA_020216745.1). Taxonomy (GTDB): domain Bacteria; phylum Hydrogenedentota; class Hydrogenedentia; order Hydrogenedentales; family Hydrogenedentaceae; genus Hydrogenedens. The sequence goes on along the minus strand of JAIWNQ010000046.1, from coordinate 462 downwards.
CGAAGGTGTCCCGAAACAAAATACACTTTCTAATGGAGCAAAACAGGGAACCAACGACTTCCGTAAAATAGGATACAATGGACCTGCACCTCCGCCAGGAAAACCACACCGATATTATTTTAAGTTATATGCATTAAATGTAGTTTTAGACTTACCTGCTGGTTCCAAAAAGGCAGACCTGTTAAAGGCGATGGAAGGGCATATACTTGCCAGTTCAGAATATATGGGTACTTACCAGCGATAATTTTTAGTTGTATAATACCTATTTTAAAAATTTATCAAAAGATAATAGAGATCTCTGAATAAGTTTTATTTCAAGTTCGTATTTTAGAAATAGATTATAAAGGAATAGTGTGGTGAGAGAAAAAAATGAAACGAAACGAGAGGGAAATGGTATCAATATTACAGAAGTAAGTAAACAATCACCCAATTAAGGAAACCCATCTATGAAGAAAGGACAAC
>JAIWNQ010000291.1 GCA_020216745.1 Candidatus Hydrogenedens sp. | reverse complement strand
GGAAATGACTGTTTACGCAAATCGGGTGATATAAATATGGATGGTTTGGTAGACAGTGCGGATTCGAGTTTAATACAACGTTGGTTAGCAGGTAAAGATATAACACCGCCGAAGGTAAAGGGTTTAGTAAAGAGTTATGATGAGTATTTAATGGATGTAGCGTGGTTAGCGGATGCGGGTTCGATGTCCGCAGAAGCGATATTGGCGGATTTGGAGAAGGCAGATGTTGAGGTGCATGTATGGTTAAGTGATAAGTTAGTTGGCGTAGCGAATGAGCAGAAAACAATATCCGTATATGCGGATAATGTGTCGAATGTGGCTGGGTTTAATTTAGTATTGAACTATGATAATAATTATGCGGAGGTAAAAGGTGTCTCATTAGGTAGTGGAGCTTCGGGTTTAAGTTTAAGTTGGAATGAGGAAATAAGCGAAGGAGGTAGTTCCTTACGTATCAGTGCATCAGGTGAAGAGAACCTTGGAGCGAAAGGCTCTGTAGAATTGGTAAAAGTTACATTTAAGATGACAGAGGAAGGAGATGCGGAGTTGGTACTAACTCAGGCAATGATAAATGATATGTATGCCCATGTTCCAATGTTTGACGACCCGAAGGCTCCGAAGATATTGCCCCCAGGCGCAACAACAGAGGGAGAGGGCACCCCTGAAGGAACACCGGAAGGCGTTGTCGAAGGTACTCCAGAGGGCACCCCTGAAGGAACACCGGAAGGAACCGCTGAAGGAACTAAAGAAGGAACCACTGAAGGAACTAAAGAAGGGGCCGCTGAAGGAACTAAAGAAGGAGAGAAAACACAACCGCAAGAACCGAAACGTAAGTTCATCGTATCCTGCGGTGCTGGAAATGGTTCAGGTGGTTCATATATGGCAGATATGATGTTGTTAGGTCTTGTATCTGGTCTGTTACTTGTTCGTGCTGGCAAAAAGGCACGTATTAACATTTAGTAATTAGTAAGGGAATTTTCCCTACACGATTTTTGGAGGCACTTTATTCGGAGTGAATAGAGTGCCTCCGTTTTTTTACGGTTGTGATTTTAAGTAGAATGTGTTGTATTCGTTTCAAAAAACTTTTTTTGATGTTGTAGAATTTAGGTTTTTAGTTGATGAGAAAAAAGATGTAAAATATATGAAACTATATTCTATGGAATCATGTCAATAAAGGAGAGTAACCATTGCGGGAAGTACTTATGAGTTTGCCATTACTATTTGTAGTTGTTACGACATTTTATTTTGCTTTTCGTGCAATAATGCGAGTATGGATACAATATCGTGTTCGGCTTGCATTACTTGAGCGGTTAGAAGAGACGCCAGAACTCCTTGATGAGATTCCCCAAATACGAGAACTGTTTGAGATAGAGCAGGATGAACTTCATGAAAGTTATCCTATTGATTTTGTATTTACAGGTGCGTTTCTTGTTCTATTCGGCTTAATTTTTGTTATCTTCGATTTTTTACTTGGGACGGGTCAGGTAGCAGTAGGTGCATATTGGGGTGGTGTTATTTGTTCTGGTTTGGGGTTTATTATTGCGTTGTTAGGATTATTCTTACGTTTTCTATCGAGACCCATTAACATTTGAAGGTTCTTAATAGTAAAAGAACCATCAGCGTTTTTGCTAATGGAGTGGAACTAATGTGATAGCTGGAATGGGTATGATATGGAACAGGTAGTATTAATAAATAGGTAGAAGTGATGCGTCGATAGGAATGCTTATGCTACATTTAACTTTCCACAAGCAGATTTGTTTGTATTCCTTTAGAATGACAGGGGTTGTCCCCTCCTATTTCGTTGTAGGTGAATAGGTTATGTTTTTACGAGGGCAAAACGATTTGGAATATAAATGAGGAGTTATAAAGAACACAATAAATAGGAGGCAAACAATGGGTTATATTCTTTATTCTCTTGAGAAGGGTGAAAAATGGCTAACTCCATTTGAGAAACGTCAATGGCGAGAAAAGGTTAAAGCACTTTCGGGCTGGTTTGAAGATAAAGGTATAGAAATTAGCCCATGGCTTCAAATTCGGTTGAGGGAATTATTGGTTTTAATGTTTTTTATTCAACGGTGTGAACATGATGTTGAAAAAACTTCATCTTTAGAAGAAGAAATAACAGATGGATACGAAACTGTGAAGAGGAAACATATAAAACAGAATGAGACGGTTCAGAAGTTTGAGATGTTGTTCAAATATCTTGAACGATTGAGGGACATTGTAGCTGAATTGGAGCGAATCAAACCATCAGAACCAAAGCATGTACATAGTCAAAGTATTTCTGAACTTGTACAAGATTTACTCCATTGCGAAAAGGAATTAGAAAAAGGTAGAGATACGCTACCGATTGAAACTGGAATTAAACCCGATATTGACACAATTAAAGAAGATGTTGAAATTTGTAATTGAAAATGAATCTGTTTTTGATAGAATATAATCAAAGGTAACGCATTCGTAATGCAACCAGTGAAAGGTAAGTGGGTATGTTAAAAAAAAGTTCTATCATATTCATTTCGATTCTTATCCTGTTATGTATGGGCTGTGCAACGACCTCGAATCGATTCAGACCACCTGCGGGTGGACGTTCAGAGGTTTTAACATTAGAAACACGAGGTTTTTGTCCATGTGGTAAATGTTGCAATTGGAAACGGAGCTGGCTGAGGTTTGGACGTCCTGTGGTTGCTCATGGTCCAAATCGAGGCAAACCGAAAAAAGTAGGGATGACTGCAAGTGGTGTTAAAGCGAAAAAAGGAACAATCTCAGCCGATACAAGTCGCTTTCCTTTTGGAACTGTAATGTACATACCTGGTTACGGCTATGGTCGGGTAGAGGACCGTGGCAGTTCCACTCAAGGGGATCGGATAGACCTATTCTTCAAAAAACATAAAGATGCAATACGATGGGGAAAACAAACAAAAGAAGTGAAGGTCTGGTATCCGCCAGGCAAATAAGTGTGCAAGATGTATGAAACAACATTTTATTAAAAAATGGTGAGGTTTATTTGCAACCATATTTTGGAAGAGATTAAATATGCATGAATTACAGAAGTCGCTATATCAACTTTTACAATCACGTGAATTATTTGCATATCGCTTTTTCCGTAATGCAGAAGGTAGACCGTGGCGTTTGCGTGAGTATCAACGGGCATCATTAGAATCACATGCTCTCCGCAAAGTTCACTGTGATGGTCGTGATGTAGGCAAGACCACAGAGATAGAGATTATTGCGTGTTGGGCAATGGTATGTATGCCTGGCACGTCGATGCTTATTGCAACACAATGTGAAAATCATCTGTTTCCAGTTATGAACCGCCTTGTCCGTCGTTTCGAAACAAGCCCCGAATTTTCAGGAAATATTGCGGAGTTACGTCGTTCGCCATCGTACTTCATCCGATTTAACAATGGATTTATTCTTTGGGGGCGTATTGCTGGGCCGCGAGGGATTAATTTCCAAGGGATGCATGTGGACTGGCAGATTGTGGATGAAGCCCAAGAGATGACCGATACAAGCTGGGGCGAATTGTATCAAGCCCTTAATGCGGGAGGACGCCGTTGGGTTTATGGAGTGCCAAATGGATTACGAAACACTTTTTATCGGATGACATTCTTAGCGGAGGCAGAACAATATCATTGGCCCAGCTATCTTAATCCAGAGTTTACAAAGCAGAAAGATGAGGAACTTGCTTATCTCTATGGCGGACGTGATAGCCCAGGGTATATTCATCGTGTTTTAGGTTTACATGGCGAGCCAGTAAACGCAGTGTTTAATCTTGATGATTACTTATCATGTGTAGATGAATCGCTTCCTTTAAATGAAGTGATTTTAAAAAACTCGGTACTGGAGTTGGAACTACCGAGCGATATTCCAGCGGGTCATTATTACTTGGGCTGTGATTTAGGTTTTGCCCAGGCTCCTTCCGAATTTGTTGTCTATCGGAATGAGCCCCCATATTTAATTGGTGTTTTTCGTGTTCATCTGGAGCATGTAAACTATGCCCAACAGCAGGAGGTTATTCAGGCTTTAGACCGTGCCTACCATTTCCATAGAATAGGGATTGACTGCGGTAATAGTGGCAGAGCAGTTGCACACCTATTAATGTCTCTGGGGTATGAATGGGAGCGTAAAATTTGTGCATTTGAATTCGGTGCTATGATTGAGACTGGGCATTTGTCCGATGGAACAGTCCAGCGACGTCGCACAAAAGAATGGATGACAGAATTACTACAACGACGATTAACAGAACATACAATTATATTTCCCAAAAGTGTGGAACGTGAACAACAATATGCCAATCATACATATCTACTTAATGCACAGGGACAATACATTTATTCTAAGGGTAATGACCACATTATTGATGCAGACCGATGTGCTATCCTTGCGTGGTATCTCGACACATATAACAGGGGGATATACCCCAGCAAACTAAGGGCAAAGGTTTTTACTTTTTAAGGTTGGACGAGACAGACAGGTCAGACGACGAGTCAGTTAGACGGTTGCTCTCTTTGGCTTTTCGTATAATTTGGTGTAAAATAGATATACTAAATGGAAAATATAATTTAAGATATAAGGAGAGTTATGCAGTTATCGGATGACCAGTGCTTAGATCTCTGGATACGGCAACGTGATGTAGGAGCATTTCAAGAATTGGTGTCGCGTCATGGTGGTATGGTTTATGGAGTTGCGTTGCGATTGACAAAGGAACCAAATATTTCCCTCGAGATAGCAAAGACCTGTTTCAAAAAATTAATTCAATTATCTCTCCTTCCACCTGTGCCGATTGCTGTGTTTTTACATCGTGAAGCGACGCGTGAAGCCATGTCCGTAATTAAGCAATTACCTCCACCATCCGATACTAATACACCTGTGTCATGGAATGATATTCGCCCTCGGATAGATGTGCTTATCGCCAATTTGTCAGAAAAATATTCATTGCCGATTATTCTACATATTCTTGAAGGGCAAGAGTCTGCGAACCTCGTTACATATTTGCGTTTACCGAGAGAGAAAATTGATGAGCGGGTTGCCAAAGGAATTGAACATATCCGACGTGGATTGAGTTTAGTAAAAATAAATTTAACTGTCCCACAGTTAAGTCAGATTTTGTCTACTAATGCCTATGAACCGTGTCCTGCTCAGTTAATTGATGGGGTGGCAGGTCTTATTCGCGAGTCTTTAAGTTCAGATTTGCCGACAACAGAAATCCGACGGAGAAGTAATAAGGTTTTGATTCGTTTAACTATATCGTTAGGTTTTGGTGTAGCCACGATTCTCTTTCTTCTGATACTTGTTATGTTTTTAAATAAAACACGTCAGGATGGCACTGGTACTGATGATAGTAACCTTGTTGTCACCACCCAACTCTCAGAAAATTCAATCTCTAATGAAGGGGAAACAAAAACGCAAGAACCATCTCCTTCACCTCCTCCTGAAACAAAAGAACCTACCAAAGAAGGAGAACCTGTTGAAACAAAGGCAGAAATCAAAATCGATTTGAACAGAAAAATATTCCAACTTTTATACAATCGATATGATGAACAGAGGAAAAAAGTAGAACCGCAGTATTATACCTCTCGTTCATTTACTCCTATGGATGCATTTTACTATTACTTATTAGCAGTAGAATCCTTACCGCCGGCTGATATAAACTGGCTACAACAGACATGGGAAATACTGCTGACATTAGGTAATAACCCTGTGCCAGAAGAGATAGTCGGTTATGTTAACAATATCCAAATGGCATTTCAGCAATGGCGAGATGGTATTTCCTACGAACGTGGAATATTACCCCCACCAGTGGTATTAAACGAACCACCTCTTGCCATCGAACCATTTCAGAATTTTTTTGAGTTGTTAACCATAAACCTTCTTGTTTTAAGTCACCAACCTAACGATTCGTTGATTATGGATGTCAATTTGCTTGTTCAATTTGCAGAGTCGCTTCAGAAACAGGTTTACGGCAAATTGACGCATATACCGCTTTACGCAATTGAATCTATGGGGATTGTGCTCCGTGAGTTGGCACGATTACGGTTATTATCTGCACAACAATTCCGAGATGGAATGAATTTATTATTGCGTTCAGAGAAAATTGCACAGGATAAGAACACGGTAAAATATAATGAGTATCGGCAGATTGCGGTTTGGGCTCAAACGGAGATTCCTTCTGTTTCTATATTGAGGCAGGCTTTGCAGAACATCCTTAATGAGCCGTCGGAAAAGGATTGGCTTGCCCGATGCTCTGAACAGGAACTACAGAACGCATGGGAAACGTTCTTAAAGTTACCACCCACAGATGAAGGAACGGAGACGAAAGTGACGGATTACCCATTAGAAGAATTGCGGAAAATCATATTTCCACCAGACACAATGGTAGACCAGCATCGGAAACATGTCAATATGACCCTTACTTTATCAAAAATATTCCTTGCAGTCGAATGGTACGCTGTTGATAATGGCGTATATCCAGTGTCGTTAGATTATCTGGTGCCTTCTTATCTTGCTGAGTTAGGGTTAGATAAGTTTTCGGAGTTATCCATTCAATATGAGTTTGATGGGAATGTTTACCAGATTCATTCTGGAGATGAAGGATTGTCTCTGTTCCTTCCGTGGCATGGAAATTTTGAATACTAAAACATCTCCCCTTTTATACATAATTACTAACCTTATTCATTTTTGGTGTTTTGTAGTTTTATCAGGGAATAGGTACTCCGTGAGTGTATTTTTGTTTAATATAGTGAAGGCAGGGCGATATGCAGTTCTTTCTCCACCACAAAAAGGGCTATCATTTTCACGAAATGCATCCGATGAGAAGAAGCGGATAACGCAATTCTTGTCTGTATTCTCAGCCATTGATATATTTATGCCATAGTTTAATTGAGGATTATCCATCCAATACTTTACATACTCTGTAATGTCAATCTGTATCCAATTCGGTGAGATTGGTATGGCTATCAGCTGAGTAGAACTACCATCAACTTCAGGTTGAGTAGACCAATTTACCCCCAATGTAGAACAACCCTCTTTCCCACTGAACTCATTACTACTCCCTGTTCCTTCATCCCACGGTGTTGTAATTCGTTGTGTTTTTATTGTAATAAATTTTAGGTCGGCGGAATATTCTATCTGTTCTGCATATAACCAGATTGAAGCCTTTTTCAGGTTTTCCTTTTCAAAAATGGGAGGTAGTGCACAGCGGATAAGAATTTTCCATTCGTTGTTTTCTTGTTTCCCAACAGAGAGGAAAGGTTCCATCCCTGCATTGTTGTCAGGCATATTTTTGATAATGGTGGTGTCTTGAATATCACATATAGGGATGTAGTCATTATTACGGCGGACGTATGGTGCATAACTTAAACTATTTTGGATGAACATATTATCGGTAATTATTGCAAAGTAATATTTCATAAACGTGCTCACAGCGGAAGCATTATGCTCTAAACCGCCGTAGTAATAATCTTTATAATGTTGATAAACCCAATTATACTTTTGTTTCATAGACTCAAATTGTGTCATAGCAAGGAAAGGACCTGTTGTTAGATATGCCTGTTCACGAGTGCACCCTGCTTTCAGTTGTTCTGCAGTTACGTCCATGTCTATCTGTTTGAAACATTCTAATATTGTCTCATAAGGCCAATACAATTCGAGAGGAATGAGCGGTTCTGTTTGACTTTCGGCGAATAGGAAGACATCTGTGCTAAATTCCGCATCACGATGGGATGAATTGCCTTCTTCGCGGGCAGAACTTAAAAATGAGCGATGCCCCACTTCATCAAAATGCCATGGTATATCGGAAATATTATGAACTACAACGCCGAGGAAAAAAGCCACTTCTTTCCGAGCAACGGATGGCGGTAAGGATGGAAGTTTTTGCTTTAGAATGGAGACATATGTCGTCATGAATTTGTTCCAATGCGACGCTTCTGCGGAATCAGGGTTAATCTCACCATAGCCCCAATCGGGGAAAGCACAGCCCGCATAAAAAGCAGGATATACCTCAGTATCTTCGAAAAGTGTTGAAATACCAGAACATTGTTCACGCCATGGCTGGATATAGTTACGGATTGCCTGCAACCCGATTTCAATATGTGCACGGACACCAATGGCAAAGGATATATGTGTGACGAGAAGTAAGTAGGCAAAGATTAGAACTATTATTTTATGTTTTAGTTTCATTTTTATCATCAATTTAAAGAGGTCTTTGTTTTTACTCAGATTGTTTATAATAAGACTTTGCCTCTTTTGAATTTGTTTTGGGTTGGGCTATTTTTTCTGTGGGCGAGAGGAATTATTGTTGTGTTCTGCCTTTGCGGATAATTTCCTCAGGTAGTTTTGTCCGATACGTATCCTTGTATAAGCCGATGGAGTTAAATGGGATAGATGTGAATGAAAAATTCTGAGAACCTAACCATGTCTCATTTGTGTTGAAATTTCCTTCTTTCGCATAGGGGAACAGTTGCTCTTCCGTAGTTTCCAGATTGTTTTCGAAAATGAAATTGGATGGGGCACGTACTATCGTTTTTTTACAGTTCCAGAAGATGTTATTACGGGCAGTGTTTTGGTTAATGTTTTCGTACAAATGGTTTAGTTCGGGGTATCGTTGCAAATAGAGGTCTTTATCTATGTCTTGATTGTCCCATATACTTTTAACAAAATTTGTCCAATGCTCAGTACTCCAAGGGGTGCAACTGATACCAATTCGACATTCTGCGAAAATGTTATTCTCAACAAGATTATCCTTTCCACCATGTATTTGAATACCTCCAAACCCATTTTCACCAGAGGAGGAGTGGTAAAAGATATTCCCATAAATGTGAACCCCTGAGATTGCGTCATCTAATCGTATCCCAGCCTGACCACAGCTCAATTGTTCCGCATTTTCCTGCCAATTGCCGATATGATGCCAATAATTGTAGCGGTAAACAACACCACGATAGGCAGGGTTTCCCCACATGTCAGCTCCGCCTTGGTCATCCGATTCTAATAGGACATCAAAGATTTCATTGAACTCGATTAGACAATCGTTGGCATCTATTCTGAAGGCACTGCTCGGATTTTTGTGAACAAGGTTGTGCGTAAGTGTATGTCCACAACCAGTAGCATAAACCGCAGGATTATAGGTATGGTCGATACGGGCAAGATTATAGAAATAACAATTATCCACCACAAAGTTAGAGGGTGTTAAATCTTTACGATTACCACCTGCAAGGTAAATGCCTCCTTTGCCTAAGGTTGTAAAATCGCAAGACTGGATTTTGTGATTTTTGCCATTACCGATGGTGATGCCATAGCCTGCGGATTCAGAGAAGGAGCAACCCGATATCTGGATATTATTACCGTCGAATATTTGTAATATATTAGTGGCATTTAATCGGAAATGGATGTTTTCAAGTGTGATATAACCTGCATTTTTAAAAATAATCATTGGCTTATCAGATAGGGAAAGTTCTATATTGGCTCCGTCTAATGATGCAGGTGGATAAAAATAAAGGAGCATGTGTTCGCGGTCAATATACCATTCGCCAGGCTGGTCTAATTCGCATAATAGATTGATGGCATAGTAACGTGCACCTTCACGGTAACCATAAGCAGACCCTGGACCCGCTAATAGGACGTCACTGGTTTCTACATTTACTGATGACACTGTTTCGTATGAGTCTGCCCAATCATAATACCAGTAGCCATATAAAAGGATATTCGTCTCTTTGCTCCAATTGGTAAGGGGACAACCTTCTAATTTCAAACGGACGTTTTTCATGAGATTTGGATTGTTTGGGTCAGACTCATCTTTATCTCCCTGAACTCCAGCAACACGAAGAAACCCTTGATTCGGAAAACGGGCAATGGTCATGGGGAGTTTATTATAGAAAAGTTCGGGACATGGGAAAGTGTTATAATTTTGATAGTTTCTATCTGCCGTGCGAACCTTTCTACTTCCAAAGCCTGCAAGTTCTAATGGTGGCAATGAGCTTATACCGTGACGGGTTAAGTCAAGGACAAAAATGTTGTCTTTTACCTCAGGATTAATTCGCTCTGAGCCAGGCTCATCTGACACTTTCTTAAAATTAGATAAACGAATACCGCCAGTTATGACAACATAGGTTCCTGGTTCGGCTCGATATATTATTGGTGATTGTTCTGTGCCACTATCTTCCTCCGTAAAAATGAGGGTTGATGGAAGGGTATACTCACCTTCTTTCAAAATGACTTCAATACCACCTGGCGGAAGACCTTGTACTTTTTTTATCTCAAGTATCTTTGCCTTTGCATCTTCTATAGAATTAAATACGATTGCTGTTCCACGATTATTATTACTAATGGATTCGGCACTTATATTATTAAGGGAAGCAATGTGTTGTGTTTGCTGACAGGAGGTTTTGCCACATATCTTAATAATGTCATTGACCGCTTTGCTGTTAGGAATAATATATATGCTTAAAGAAGGTGGTGATTGTAGTTTATCAACCGTTGTTGCGGAAACGGTTAGGCTGGAAAGTGTTAGCATGATGAAAAACGAAAGCTTAAGATGTTTGACACAGAGAGCATTTGCAACAAAAGAATGGAATGGAAATGGAAGTTGCTTTAACATGCAGAACTCCTTTTTAAATAATTTAAATGTTTTATGAAGTATTGAGTTTACCATATTAAAAAATGCTTTTAAAAATTGTGAAGATGAACCACCGAGTATAACTGCATAAAGTTGTTGATTATTTTGTGAAGGGGAGAAGAAGATAAAACACATGAAGGCAAGAGACAACGTACTCTTTATTTTTCTATAAGTTCAATAATGTGTTCTGGTTTTTATAGCAATTAAATTCTTTACAATAAAGCAGACGAACTCAACACCCATTTGTTATAGTGACCCGTATTGCATATATTGATGTGGTGTGTCTATATATCTGTTTGTAATCTATATTACACATAAATGAAGTGGTTTTAAGTACTATTCCATGATAGTAAAAATATTATTAAAAAATAAGAAACATATATTACTTTTATTTTCAATGGATAAGATACTTGACAAATACAGTAAATAGTAGTATGATAATATTTAGATAAGTAAACATGGGTTTACTTATATATAAAATAATAACTTTAATAAAAAAAGGTATTAAGGAGTCCTTACTATGCGTCACAAAGGTTTTACTCTTATCGAACTGCTGGTTGTCATAGCCATTATAGGTATACTTGCGGCTATCCTTTTACCAGCACTGGCTCGTGCTCGTGAAGCGGCACGACGTTCTTCGTGTCAGAACAATCTTAAACAGTTAGGGTTGGTGTTTAAGATGTATTCGAATGAATCGAAAGGGGAACGATTCCCTACAATACAACTTTGGAAAGGCGACCCTGCAATGCCAGATGATTGCAATCGTCGGAATTCTATTGAAGCGTTTTTTAATGGACGTGCTGTTTACCCAGAATATTTAACGGATATAAATGTTATGATTTGTCCATCTGATTCTTCTGCACGTACGCATGTTACTGTGGAAGGTTGGTGGAATCGTAATGGTGACCCGAATCTGGATGAGAAAAATCCGTGTCGTTTTAGTGCGGAGTCCTACAATTATTATGGTTGGGCAATTATGGACGCAGATATGGTTTTGCCAGGATAGGACATCAATGACCCTGCTATAAATGAAACGAATGCAATAAACTATTTTAATCCGGACTTTTTAACTGCATTATTGACAATTCTAAATGATGGTTATGCAAACTGGGCAAACAATGGTGATGCCAGTACATTAGATTCTGATGCAAAATCTGGTGCGGTTACAGTATATCGGCTTCGTGAAGGGATAGAACGGTTCTTAATTACGGATATTAATAATCCTGCCGCTTCAAGTAAAGCCCAGAGCGAAGTCTGGATATTGTCAGATGATGTTAATTCTCAGCCTGAATTTATGAACCATATCCCTGGTGGTGGAAATGTGTTATACATGGATGGGCATGTAGAATTTGTTCGCTATCCTGGAAGTAATCCTGTATCGCGTTTGTGGGCTTGCTTCTTAGATAGTCAGACCAGTGGTGACTAAGCAAATATTTTTAACATAACCTAATCGAGCAGGAGTTCATTTTAGAATTCCTGCTTGATTTTTCCTTTTATGTTTGGTAGATAGGGGCTGTTCACAGACTACCTTTATATCAAGATGGTTAGGGGTTCTAATATTTTTAGTTTCCTAATTGTTTTAAGATTTGGAGGATTTGTTGGCGGATGGGGTCAACGATTTCAGGATTTTTGGATTCACGCCAGAATAATCTACCGTTTTCGGGCATGGTGGCAAGGACTTTTTCAGGGAGTTCTCGTAATAAAGATTCTCCCTTTTGTCGTATAGATTCAGAGCCTTTGCCTTCCTTGATGGCTTTGTCAAGCATAAGAAGGTATTCGTAGTCTTCGATACCTTCTCGCATAGCTTCCAAATGTTTACCAGGGGTGACAGAGTTTTCGTCAATAAATAATGGGGTATATGTATTCCGTGTGCAAAGATAATCGTTCCATGAAGAGGCACCTGCGGAATCGGCAAATGCCCAGAAGTATGTGGCTCTTGCTCCATAACGCCAGCAATCCCATGCTTGTAGTCTGCAATATGAGAATGGGTCTAATAATCGCATGGGTCCGCTACAGGAATAGAATTCAAGTTTTTTACCTTGATTTCGTTGGTTAACAAAAAAATTACGGTATTCTTCTCCACAGGAGTAGAAAAGTTGTCGGTTTGGACAAAGAACATCGCACTCCGCAATCATTTCGGGTAATGCCTGGCTCATATCTTTGTAAATGGGGTCTTCCCAGATAGTAATCCCAGCACCAGAATCATGAATGACCTTTGCCCATGCTTTGATAATAGTATCTGCAGAATGTTCATGAGGTTCATCCACCAGAAGAATAACTAACTGTGATGGGTCTAATCCTGCTTTACGCATGTAGTTTCCCCAGAATTTTGCCCATTCTGCCACTGCTTTGTTAAATGGAGGGGTTTCGATGTCCCAGTTCTTTAGTTTATTGGCTACGGATACGAATACACAATATTGACGGGCATCGTGCCAGAGTTGTCGCCATGCATCAAAATTAGATGTGTCTGGAGGTGCAGTCATGTTCCCATTGTCATCATAAGAACCGAAGGGCATAGCAACAGAAGTAGCCCATGGAGAGTCTACGAAATATTCCCGTAACATATTGACCAAGTCTGTTCGGTTTACTTCTGTGACTTCATAGTGTTTCGGGACATTTGTATAATCCCAACCTCCCATGTGTAGGGTAGGTCGGTCAGGAAAACGAATAGGATATATTTTTAAGGTAAAAGGTAATGATATTTCGTCCACTTGAACTGTCATCGTATAAATGTCGGGAATGAGGTCTTTTGAGTGGATTGTTAACCAAATTTGCTGGATGAGTCCGCCAGTGATGTGGAGTTTGTAAATGCCATTGTTATCGGTAAGGGGTACTAATGCGGAGGCAACAGGTTCTAATTTCTTCGTATCTGTCCATAATACTTTGCGGACGTCAATGTGTTTTTTTTGAATGTCATCGGGTATCCCTGTTATTGCGATAGTTATATCCGTATTCTGTGGCGAGGCAATATTGAATGCGACAGAACGGATTTCATTTTGCATCATTTCAAGGTGAAGTTGATTAGATTTGTCGCTTGCAGAGATAGGCTTGGGAGGAAGTAATTCAAGATATTGGTATGGATCAACTGGCTCAACGGCAATTTGATGTATACCTGTATCCTTCCAGAGTTTTCCTAAAAGATTAAAAACTTTTTCGTGGGTTGGATTTATGGGAAAGATTGTTTTGAATTCGGGATTGTATTCCATAGATAGGCTTTTAACTTCTCGAGTTAACTTATCCAATTGCTTGCGGTATTGGCGTTGTTTGTTTCTTGATGAAAGATTTTCAGTAATTTTGCGAAGAGAGTCTATATCGTTTGTTATTCGTTGCTTTACACAATTATGAATGGTAACCATTTGTGTATATTTGTGCAAATCATCCGTTCCCTCATCTGGGAAGGGAATATTTATGAAACGGTCATCCCCCTTATAAACTTCAATTTCATCGCAGAAAGTAAAACGGTCTGAAATGATGACCAGACCTACTTTTCGTCCATGTGTTTTTATTTTTTCAGTCTTATAAATATAGGTGGTATATCCTTCTTTAGCAGGTTTAACTTTTTGTTCATTTAGTTCGATTAGATCACCAATCTTATGAAATATACCATCTTCACCTGCAGTAAAAATCATAATAGATTTAGGAAACTCAACACCTGCAGTACCCCCTGCAGTGCTAAAAGATACCCCCCCAATTGGCATATCTTTCCCGAGGTCAATAGTGATGATGACAAGCCCTTCATTTGACCAGCCGACAGTGCCTTCTTGTGTCCAGAAATATCCCTCTACATATTTACCATCAGTGAGTTGAATGGTATCATCTTTATCTTTACAGTGAGCATAGTTAGGAGCAGGATCTAATGTATACTTTGCCCCTAAAGCAATGTTCTCCGCAAAAGTCGGAGAATAATGAATAATAAAAAGTAGGAAAAGATTTAAAAAAAGAGAAATATGTTTATTCATTGTTATGCCCTTTATAAAAATTATTTGATATAAATCTATCTCAAATTGACTAATTTTGCGAACCCAAGAATGAACGCCCTTTTTCAGTTATTTCCCAGATACCTTGTGGAGAATTATCAGAGAGTAATCCTTCATTGATGAGCGAATATCTTGTCCAATGGGCCGTGTTTTCCCGTCTTTTATGTTCGGGATTTGAATTAAGAGGTTCTAAATCGTGTGTATTCAATTTATGCTTGATTTTTTGAAAAACTAACTCTAAGATTTTACTCGTTTTCCCTTTTCCTCCGAGACTAACAATCGCTTCTAAGATGGGAATTTTGAATTCAGATTCAGGAGTCCGAAGTCCTCTTTTCAATCTACCTTTAGATTTTCTTTTTCTACTGCTTGAATATACCTTTTTACTAAATAGATTTTGCCATTCTGTTTGTAATACTTTAATTTTTTCTCGGAATAGTTTTAATTTTTCCCCATTTTCAATAAGTTGTCTTGCTTTTTCATAATCTTGAGTTTTAAAAGCAGTTTTTCCCTCTTCATTTAAAAAATTAAAAACTTCTTCAATTTCTTCTAACAGGATTTCGAAGGCTATATTTACTTCGTTTTGTTCCATATTAATACCTTTTATGTAAATTAATATATCCAATACTAACAGACTATAAGACATATTAAATAATATCAAATGATAATATGTAGAATAAGACAGATAATGTTAGGAAATCAAGGAGGGGATGGATATGGCTGGAATTAAGTATAACCCAAACGATAAGATAACAGTTCAAATGTAAAAGATGATAAAGGAGTCGAAGGAAGCCGTAATAGTTTTTGCGAAGCGGTTGTGGTTAAGCACATGGACTATAAGAGAGAAGAGTTAACCGATAAGTCATCATGACCGCATAAATTAAGGACAGTCTTAAATCCGCTGTAGGAATGGGTGATATATGAGCTACGGCGGAGTATCGGGATGGGTATCGATGGATTAGTGGGAGTGTTAAAACCGTTTATTTTACATGTCAATCGATTGAATATTGTTCGGTGTTTACATTGGCATGGGGTCATTGAGGCGGAACGAGAGACATAGAAGGAGCGGATGCGGAAGCAACGAGGGTAGGTGGGACGATTTGAGGAGGTAGAGCCAGGATATATTCATGTCGATGTAAAGGAATTACCAAAATTACCCGAAGAGCCGAAGACCTATGGATTGGTTGAACGGTTTAATGTTAGAATAATAGACATTCTAAAACAACTTTACTTTACGGATTACAAAAAGCTCATGGATAGATTAAACCAATATATTTATTGTTATAATTATGTTCATAGGCAGAAGGTATTGAACAACAAAAGCTCAGCGGAGAAACTCCGAGAATGGTATGATAAAACCCCTTCCCTTTTTAAGTCCCCTTTTAATCCATCTAATTATAATCTGTTGCACCCTGATATGTAGTCTTTAATTCACACTATTTATCAAAAAACGAAAAATCTTCAAATAGAAAAGTTACAAAAGAAATGGATATTTCGCCTTCCACTCCCAACATGTTTTATACGGTACCCAAAAATATTTAAGTATTCGCTTTAGAAACCCCGGTTTTTCCACTTGTTGGTTAGCCTTCACACACTCTTTTATTATTGAAACAAGAAAGCAAATAATAGCGACTATTATCAAAATATGAATTATTGTGCAATAAACTCTCATAGCCATCTTCCTTTTTTATTACCGTGTTAATTTTTTACTTAAACATTATTCTTTTTGCGGAGAGATATAACAATGGGAACCAACCCCCGAAGAACAAAGAATAATCCAATGCCAGCCCCAATAAATATAACTAAATAGTGAATTCCTATATTTTTCCCGCTGCCCATGACATTTTTTGAAAAATTGTTAATAGGGTCATTATTACTTTCTACCATACTACCGTCTTGATTATATGTTATGTCTCTATTCTGAAATATACTTACCTCTTCATCAACAACTCTTCCGTCGGGTAATACTTTTTTTATATCCGAAGATAAGGCTTTTTCAGAAATAATATATACACTTCCCAGTATTGCACTTAATTTGACCAATGCATCTGTTGTTTTGGGATGTTTTTCAAATATATCTACAATATTATTCCAGGTAGAACTTTGGCTCACCTTTTGACATAATACTGCTTTCCCTTCAGGAGTTAAATTATTTAAAATATCTTTTCTTCTTAGTAATGTTATTATCTGGTTTGTATCACAATTCTTTAACGATTTTATTCCTTGTTCTCCAAACTCTACCGCAACCTGTTTCGTTAGTCCCGGATGTTTCACTTCCATCTCTATAACCTCTTTACCAAATCTTTGTGCTAAAGGCATAAGTTCATCGCCCCGATTTAAAAACGCCTTTACCGCCTTCTTCCCTGTTTCTTCCGGAAGTTCTTTCAATAAATGCACTGTTTGTTGTACTCCATATTTTCTTGCCACTAAAAATGCATCATCTCCATGCTTCAATGCTTGCTCACCTAATTCTTTAAATACTTTTTTTGCACCTTCTTCACCAACTTCTTTTATCGTTTTTTCCGCTAATTCTTCCATTGCTTCTTTGCTAACTTTCTTACCAACACTTTCCAGAACTTCTTTTCCTCCTTTTTCCCCAATAAATTCTAATATTTCCTTTACTATTCCCTTTGCTATAGGACCAACTATCGCATGGGTGTTAAAATTTAAAGACAATACCCCGACTACAAGCAATAAACTCAAGACAATAGTTCTTTCTCTTTTCATTAAACGATTTTTCAAATTCCCTTTAACTCTTTTATGCATATTCATAATAATATCTCCTCTATTTATAGCATTTGTGTTTTTGTTGCAATTATTTCTATTGTTACTAATCATTGTTTTTCCCTCCATTTTAATTAGATATTCCCATAGATAGATACTTTTTTAGCTACCCCCATTGAGTTATTTATGTTATTTATAAGGTTTTGATAATTTGTCATTATTATTTGATTTTGTATGTTACAAAAATCACTTACCCCCTGTTTTATCTTCATAGACAAATCCTTCATAAATACCTCTTCTTCACTTGACATATTCTGTCTAAAACCTCTACTAATTTGTATTTTTATCTCATCAATAGACCTCTCGATTTGAGGTTTGATTTTTTCCTTGAAGTTATTATCTATATGGTTTTCAATAATAATCCCGATAATTCCACCTGCCACAAATCCAACTACGGTTCCAAAACCCGGGATAACTGAACCGATAGTAGCTCCAGTCCCTGCAGAAGCAGCGGTCCCTACACCAACGCCAGCCAATGTAGAAGTTAAGTTTACTCCTGCCATTGCTAATGCAGGGGTTAGAATGGCTTCTGAAATTGTAGGTAAAACATACGAACTAATTTGGCTTAAAACAATAGATCCACCTTGTACTGCAATATAGCTCCCAATCTCCGACAAACCATAACTTATTATTGTATTCCACAATAGTTTATTACTATTATTTTGTATATCCTCCAAAACATATTGCATAGCACTACTAACAAAAGTTTTTATTGTGGTTTTCGGGATATTAAACTGTTTACGAATGGGTTCCATATTTACCATAATTCTCGTATGCATTTCATTGATATTTCCGCCTACTCCTTCAATATATTGTTCAACTACATCATTAAGAATTTGTTTCAGTTCTTCCTCAGATACGATATGTTCCTCAAATTTAGATTTTATATAAGCCTCTTTATCACCCACAGCCCAATTCCAGACTATACCTATCTTTGTTCCAAATGATGTCATATCATCTAAAAATGGGTCTATGCCTGAATAACACTCTTTCATTCTTTCATCCAAAGTAAACAGGCATTTTCTCAGTACTTCTTCATTTTCCCTTTTACAATCTTCAACGACAGGTTTAACCTTTTCATTAAATATTATTTCTGGGTCGAGGGTTTGTGGTTTTGGAGGGACCATTACACGCTGTTGTTGTACTGGCAACTCAAATTTAGGTGCTTCTCCATCACTAAATTTTGGTGTCGAAAAGAAAGAAGCTAATAAATAACCTGCAACAATAATTCCCAGCCCCAATATGATATATAAAACACCCTTAGAAAATTGAGGGCTCATTTCCTTCTTCTGCTCTTGTCTTTCATCATTACTAAAATTATTTTGATTGCCTTTATTGGTATTCATATCATGTCCTCCTTTTGTTTTGTTACTGTTTATGTTATTCATACTGAATGTTTGATACCTATCCATATTTTTCCCTCCTACATTAAGTTGTTTACTCTCCGTTATACAATAATTATTATTACATTCATAGCAAGGAAGTAAGGCTCCTGATTCAATGTTAAAATTACGACGCCAAACCTCAAACAATAGCATTGATAACAATACTACCCCTAATATAGATAAAAATACAGACTGAGTTAATGGACCTACACCACTTATCAAAGCCACTGATTCATTCCCCATATGACCTAAATAATATGACAGCCCCTCTCTATTACTTAAAACCATAGCACAAATATCATGGAGTATATAGAAAATACTCCTGCCCTCTTTTAATAAAAAGTCCCATTCATCATTTATATCTAT
Organism: Candidatus Hydrogenedens sp.; assembly: GCA_020216745.1. GTDB lineage: Bacteria > Hydrogenedentota > Hydrogenedentia > Hydrogenedentales > Hydrogenedentaceae > Hydrogenedens. The sequence continues at coordinate 592 of JAIWNQ010000291.1, read as the reverse complement.
GCTCTTATAAAAACCTACATATGCTAATAAAGGACTTATTTTGGGCTCTATATCCGGCACATCAATAAAAAACCACTTTTCAATATAAGGCGTAATTAAACGATGCCAAGGAAAATATAAAAATGATAAAAACTTCGAGTTTTCTAATTCCTGTAAAGTAAAATACCCCTGACAACTCCAACATATACCACTTATCAAAATTACCAAACTTAACAATAAACCTAATAGTACTCTGCTTTTCATAAATCCTCTCTCCTTGTTGTTTAAATGTTTTTTTAATTGTGGATATAAATTCATTGCGCTTCTCCTTAGTTCATTTTTATTTTTGTTTGTGTTCTTCATATTTGTTTCTCCTATACTACTAAGTTTTTTCATAGTTTTATAATTCCTTTCAAGGTCCAATTGTTTATATTTATTTTTATGCTTGTTATTATTAATAACGAGGCATCTTTGATTTTTATTTACATCCATTTTCATTTTTTTTCTCCTTCTGTTTATTGGTTTATAATTCATATTCAATTGTCGAATTATTAATAACAATACCCGTGCCAATTGGAATACTTTTCTGGCTCAATAGTCGTAAGTCTTTTGT
>JAIWNQ010000193.1 GCA_020216745.1 Candidatus Hydrogenedens sp. | reverse complement strand
GAAGGAGTGGAAAAATGAATACTTTTCGCTTTTTCTCAAAAGTAATGTATGTTAGTCTTGTTTTTAATGTAATGTTGTTATTCTTAGGGTTGAATGGTTATGGTGTGATATACATAAGCAATATAGAGGATTTAAAGAATATAGGGAATGACCCATTTTACCCGCTGGATGGTAAGTATAAGTTGACGCAGGATATAGATGCGTTGGATACGATAAACTGGAACGACGGAGCGGGCTTTGCCCCGATAGGTAATGATACTAATCCTTTCACTGGAGTATTTGATGGCAGGGGGCATAAGATACGGAATTTGTATATAAATAGGCCGAGTCAGGATTATGTTGGCTTATTTGGTTATGTAGGCGAAGGGGGTGAGGTGAAGAATGTGGGATTAGAGAATGTTCAGATGGTGGGTAGTTTAATTGTCGGTGGTCTTGTGGGGTGGAATGAAGGTACCGTGAGTGAGAGTTATTCAACTGGCTCGGTGGCGGGGAATTATTATGTAGGAGGTCTTGTGGGGGTGAATGCTGAAGGTGCCGTGGTGCAGAGTTATTCTACGGGCTCGGTGGTGGGTGATTTTGCTGTCGGCGGTCTTGTGGCGACAAATAGTGGTGCCGTGGTGCAGAGTTATTCTACGGGCTCAGCATCGGGTGGGGACTATGTAGGCGGTCTTGTGGGGGCAAACGCTTATGCTGTAACACAGAGTTATTCTACGGGCTCTGTTTCAGGGAAACAATATGTCGGGGGTCTTGTGGGGTATAATGAGGAAGGTACCGTGAGTCAGAGTTATTCTACGGGCTCAGTATCAGGTTCTGATTATCTTGGTGGTCTTGTGGGGATGAATTTTGAAGGTACCGTGAGTCAGAGTTATTCGATGGGTTCTGTGGAGGGTGTGTTTGGAGTAGGCGGTCTTGTGGGGTGGAATGGTGGTACCGTAACACAAAGTTATTCTACGGGTTCAGCATCGGGTGAGGACTGTGTAGGCGGTCTTGTGGGGGCAACTGATTATGCTGTAAAACAGAGTTATTCTACGGGCTCAGTGGTGGGAAATTCCAATGTTGGTGGGTTAATAGGTTATAATGATGGTGGCTCAACTACCCAAAGTTACTGGGACACGGAGACTTCCGGTCAAAATTCATCTGCGGGAGGAGAAGGTAAGACGACAGCAGAGATGAAACAAAAAATAACATATACTAATTGGGATTTCAACTGTGTATGGAATATAGAGGAGGGGATAACATATCCTTATCTGAGATGGGAGAGAGGAGAAGTTCCGGAGGGATGTGAAAGTACAACAGAGGGAGTTGAAGAAGGTGAGGGTAGTAAAGAAGGGGGAGTAGAAGGAGTGAAAGAAGGAGAAGGTAGTAAAGAAGGAAGTGTAGATGGAGCGAAGGAAGGAGAAGGAGAAACGGGTGCCGATAAAACTCCGTGTGGTTGCAATAAGAAATCTATGGATAAGGATAGTTTACTGAAATGTGTATTAGATTTCATTCTAGTAGGTATGTTGATGTTTACTATTAGCGGTATGCAAAAAAGAAAGTAGTGGACTGTTATAATTGGAACATAAGTTAGTTATGACACATTCGTGTCAATGATTATTCACTTAAATGAAATACAGACATTTTTGCATGTGGGGAATTATTACATAATATAGCAGGGACCGGACTTGCACATGAATGAATAGATTGGATGTTGATGGTTATTTTTTTAGGGGAGCAGGGATGCTCCCCTTAGTTTAATGATACTTGCGTTTCTATTTTGTTTAGTGAAGTATCAACATTGATACTGAGACATTAAGGAAGGGTAGAAAATGAAAATGATTTGCATATTGTTTCGTTTTTTTTCTTCTCTTCCCTTCCTCTATAATTCTTTTTTATACATATCTTAAATAGGATTTAATTTTAGAGATTTTATAAAAATGATATAGGGTTTATTTTTTATGGTTGAACGGTTAGAGAATTATGGTCGTCTGGCTATTCATACAATGACGTTTAAATTTTTATCTCTTTTTGAAATTGTGAAGCTATTTCAGAAGTATGAGGTTCCTGGAATTACAGTATGGCGGGAGCATATTCATGATACGGGGCTGAAAGAGTCTAAAAAGATATTGACTGATTCTGGTTTGAACGTAGTTAGTGTTTGTCGAGGGGGCTTTTTCCCGAGTGCAAGTGGTAGGGAACGTGAGCAGGCATGTATTGAGACTATGAAGGCAATAGATGAGGCGCATGAGATAGGTGCTCCACTTTTGGTGCTTGTCTGTGGGGCGGAGCCTGGGGTTCCTTTATCGGAGGCACGCCAGCAGATTATGGATGGAATACAAAAGGTTTTGCCTCATGCGAAGTCGGCGGAGGTGTGTTTAGGAATTGAGCCACTCCATCCTATGTATGCGGATAATCGTTCGGCAATAAATATGATGGAACAGGCAAATAATATTGTGTCTGCATTGCATTCTGAGTGGTTGGGGATTGTGCTTGATGTTTACCATGTGTGGTGGGAACCGTGGTTGCAATCGGAAATTATGCGGGCGGAGAGGAAAATAAAGGCGTTCCATGTGTCGGATTGGAAGACACCGACGACGCATTTATTAACAGATAGGGGTTTGATGGGGGAAGGATGTATTCCTATACGTCAAATAAGGGCATGGGTGGAGCAGGCTGGTTTTCATGGATTTATAGAGGTAGAAATATTTTCTGAGAAATATTGGGCTTTACCCCCCGAAAATTTGATTCAGCAGATTAAGGACGCATATTTAAGATTTGTTTAGAATTATTCCCATGGTATGACCCGAATCCACCAGCCTAATGCTTTGAATATATGATTAACAATTTCTACAAACTGGTTGACGATGGTATATAGGAAACCACCTGTTGTTTCAAGCCTTTCTGGCGGTATTGTCGGGTATGTACGCACTCGTTTATCTCCAAACTGTTTCTAATAATAGAATATATAAAGGGATGAAAAAGTTTCAATTTCTTAGTAGTTCTGTTATTATCGTTGGTTCCCGATGTCAATAGGTTTTAAGTCGACAGGAATTCCCAATATAAATAAGAAATCACTAACGGCTTTAAATATTGCGTTGACGAAGGCTTCTACTGCTTCTAAAAATAACCATAGCATAGGATATTCTCCTTGTGTTTTTTATTTTCGTTTAAATAAAAGTACCTATAAGGATAGGATTTGTTACAGGAATTGATTGGTAGGGGAAAACATATGTGCTATGTTTTGCGTTTTTTTATCATGGAGGTTTTTCGGCATCGATTGAGTCGGATTTGCCAATCTCCAGTCCAACCTTCTTCAAGGGCTTGTTGACAGATTATTATGCATTCTTCATATATCCCTTGTCGTTCGCGTATATCTGAAAGAGTTATATATCCGATATGGGCAGGTAATGGTAATCCTGGTGAATTTTTTTGAAGGTGTTCTTTAACCTGTTTAGAAATTTCGATTTGTTTTTTTGAGGCGATGACTAATAAAGCTACTTTTGTATCTGGGTCGTATTTTTGTTCTTCAATATAATTAGAAATGAGTTCTTCTAAAGCATAAAATTTATCTAATATATTCTCGGCTTCCATTTCGTCAATATCTTTTTCAACTTTATTGATTAACTGTTTTGATTCTTCGAGTTCAGGATGGAAGGATAGTTTGCTTTTGTCTGCGATTGGTGGTATCTCTGATTTGTCAATAGGTTCGATAATTTTTACTACAAAGGGTTTATTGCAATAGGGGCAGATAACTTTTTGTCCGACTTCTGATGAGTTGAGTGGAACCTCTTTGGAACAGTAAGGACATGTGACAGTGAATTTCATACTCCCGTTCCTTTGTTATTGTTGAGAATATATTTCATAATAGCATTTTTCATTTCTAAGACCAGTGATTGTTTTTCTGATATATCTACTATTTTTATATCATATTTTTGTTGGTCAATGTATACTAAATTTAATATTTTATTTAATTTTATATTTGTTTCGGATAGGGCATGGTAGTAAATTTGTAACTGTTTCCAATATTTTTCGGCATGTTCACTTGCGTTTTTTCCTGTTTTATAGTCAATAATGGTGCCATCGGAAAGAACAGCATCTACTGTGCCTTTGATTGTTATAGGTTCTATTTTCCAAAGAAACGGTATTTCTCGATATAATGGGACATTTGTCCTAAGACTATTATACACGGGATTTGTTCGGATTTTATCAATAAGAGACTGAATTTCATTTTCAATATTGTCTATGTAGAGATAGTTTTTAGTAAAGGAGAGGATGTGTTCTAAAAGAGGTTCTTTATCATTGTTAAAATCCCAGAGATAAAGTAATGTGTGTAACAATGTTCCACGTTCCGCATGGTATTTGTTATATTCGTTTTCAAGTACCTTAACCGATGGTTGGTTACCATTATCATCAAACATCCAGTCTAATAACTCTGTTACTGAAATTGGTTCTGTGAGGAACTGTTCATAGGTTAGGTTTATGGGTTGAACTAAATCGGGAATGATTTTATTTTTAGGTTTTGACATGTTAGTTTTAGAATATATTTTTTCAGGTTTTGTTATTTCGCAGATATGGAATAGATGGTGTTCATTATCTTCATTATTTTGATTGCAGATAGGGAAGCAGGATGAGAGGAAAGATAAGCATGATTTGGTATCTTGTTTATTTCGAGCCTGTGAGTTTGCAGAAAGAATGAGGTAATCTTTTGCTCGTGTTAAGGCGACATAAAGAAGTCGTGCGTATTCCTGTTCTGTGTCGAAGTTGTTCTGGAGTTCAATGATTTTTTGCCATGGTATCTTGTCGCTGTTTTTATTTTCTAATTCTCCACTGAATTCAGAATCTAAGCTTAATGAGATTCCGATATCACGATGAAAACGAATTCGTTCAAGATAGCGGTTTTTATGTGAGGAATGGAGGTCTGGAATTATAACAATTGGGAATTCTAAACCTTTGGCTTTATGAATTGTTGTTAATATAACTGCGTTCTGTGGTTCTAAGTTTAGGTCTGCTTCACCTTCTAATATTTCGGATTTTAGGCGGTTTATTAATCTGTGATAGTTGTATAAATTCAAGGGAAGTGTTTCCTGATAGGCATTGGTAAGTGCGAGAAGTTTTTGGAGGTTTCCAATTTTTTGAGTGCCAAAGGATTGAGCGGATAGGACTGCTTCGTATCCTGTTTCAGTAATGATGTGTTGAATAAGTTCGTAGACGGGTAGGTGTTTCTTATTGGAGATGGTTCTGTATAAAGTGCGTACTCGGATATATGCGTTGTCATGGGATACCTGTTCTGGGATAGGGATATTGTCGAGGATAAGTTCATAAAGGGGAGCATATATTCGCCAGCGAATGATTTGTTCATCTGAAAGCCCGCAGAAAGGACCTCGTAGGAAGGAGAGGAGAGAAATGTCATGATAGGGGTTTAATAATATATGGATAAAATTCAAAATATCTTTTACTTCTTCAACCTCAAAGAAGCCTCTTCCGCTTACAACTTGATAAGGAATACCTAAGTCTCTTAAGGCTTTTTCATATTGATATAAATGGGTTGTAGTTCGGAAAAGAATGGCAAAATCACCGTATTGAGCCCCTCGAAGTTGATTTGTTTGTTCATCATAGATGTTTATTGTCCCTTTTTCTATACTATCTGTGATGCGGTTGGCTATTGTTATCGCTTCTATGTCATATATATCTTCGTTATTTGTTGTGTCATCTGGAGAGGGAGAAAATAGGAATTCCACTCGTGGCTGTTGATAGGGTTGTCTATGAGGAACCATATTTTGATATGGTTCTTCGACGTCGAATAGTAGATTTGTATTACTGAAAAAGGTGTTAATAAAGTTTATTATCTCTGGTACAGACCGAAAATTTTTTGTAAGGGATATGACTTTGTCGGTAGTTTTTTGTTGGTTCTGAAATACTTTTACCTCAGCACCGCGGAACATATATATTGACTGTTTGGCATCACCAACAAAGAATAGGGAGACGTTATCGGAGGCTTGGAGGAGTTCATTGATAAGTATGGCTTGTTCGCGGTCGGTATCTTGAAATTCGTCGACGAATATATATTTAGTTTTTTGGGCTATTTCTTTGCAGATATCAGGATATTGATTAAGAAAGATACGTGTTAGATATATTAAGTCATCAAAGTTGACCCAGCCTTCTTCTCGCTTTTGTTGTGTCCATTGCTGGTATAACTTTTCAAAGAGATGAATTAATTTATAATTTAGTGTAAGTACTTTTTTGCTATATGAGTCTTCCCATTCGGTTATATATATTTTTTTTAGTTGTTCTTTGATTTTGTTAATTATCTTTTTGATTTGGTCTGTAGTTGTTTTATCTTCTTCACTTCGGGAAGTTCTTTTTGTTTTTTCGTTTAATATTTTATCAATGATGTTAAGTACTGTTACTGCATTTTCTGCCTGTTGAATTTTGTTTAATTCTTCTATTAATGTTTTTCTCCTTATTTCCCATGAGTCTTCAGGATTTGAAAGTTTATTTTCGAATTGTTGCAACTGTAAAATCCATAATTTTATAGAAAGACTTTTTTTGAAGTTTAAGAGGAGTTGTTCGTAAGACTGTTTTACATGTTCGACAAATGCTTCTGCATATTTTTCAGGTGTTGAATAGTATTTTGTCTGTTCAATCCAGTGAATAATAGATAAAGCATTTTCAAAAAGGGTACGGATGATTTTTATTAAACCGTCTATTGATAACTCCACAGCCAGTTCAAAAGCATTGGCATCATTTTCGATGTGGTTAAGCAATTGTTCTCTAATAAATTTATCCAAGAGTAGAAAATTTTCTTGTTCATCAATGATTCGGAAATCTGGGTTGAAACCTAATTTAAGTGCATACTCTCTGAGTATTGAAGAACAGAACGAGTGGATAGTACAGATATGAGCGGATTCTAATTGTTGTTCTAACCATCGCCATCGGGTAAGTTCTTGTGAATTGGCATGAGTTGCAAACTCGCGGAAGGCATCGCGAAGACGTTGTTTCATTTCGGCTGATGCTTTTTCTGTGAAGGTGATGGCAACGATATCATTTAAGTCGATTTGTTTTTCAATAAGCAATCTCAAAATGCGGGCGGTTAAGACTCGAGTTTTACCTGAACCTGCAGAGGCATCTACACCAATGACACGTGCATCTGAGAAAACAGCGTTTTTCTGCTCTTCTGTAAGTGTTTTGAAAACGTTATGTTGTTTCAGTGGTGTCATAAGTTTCTTTATTTTCTGAAATTACTATTTGATATGAACCTTCTTTGTATCTACATGCTGTTTTCCATAAACAGCGGTCGCAGTTGTTCGGTTTGGTTGTTAGCGGGAAGTTGCCTTGAGTTATGTTATAAATGGAGTTTTGTATTTCATGTATCATTGTATTTTCGATTTCTTCGCGTGTAGAATTGTTGCTTTTAGGAGAGTTCCAAGGTGCTTCTACTTTTTTATTTTTTGTTATGGATAGGAAGTAGGCTTGGTTTGCTTGATGATGCTTGAATAGATGATGTTCGACAGCGGTGGTATATAGCATTAACTGGATAGAGTCAGCGTTTTTCATCTCATTCATAGATGGTGTTTCTTTCCATTTATAGTCGATGATTCGTAGTTCGGGTTTTGTAATATGTTTGTCAATACGGTCAATCCGCCCTGAAAACTTGACATTTATATTTTTAATCATCATAACATAGGGTTCAGATGTGCTATTTTTGTCTTCTTTGTTGTATGAGGTGTGACCGAAGGATATTTCAAAATATGATGGTAGCCATTCCTCTTCAATGAGTGCGTTGTTAATAAAGTTAAGCAGGTAGCGTTCAATCCGCTTCAATGTGATTTCCACTGTTTTTGGTGGAAGTGAGAATGTTTTTCTGTCATGGTTGGCTATTTCTTGTAGGATATTTGTGGTTATTTTTTGTAATACCTCTTTATTCTGTTGTTTTAGTATGTCAAAGTAATCTCTGAAGATAATGTGCAGTAATTCGTGAGACCATGCCCCACACATGAGAGCATTTGGTTCTGTCAGTTCTTCTTCCCATTCTTGTAAGCCCAAGACTCGTTTTGCGAAGAATAGGAAGGGGCAATTCTTATATGTCTCAATCTGGTCAGCACTATAAATGTGATTGCTTCCGAAATGATTTGTTAACCATTCTAATATATCTTTGGTTTTTAGATAGCCGAGATATGGATTTTGTGATTTTTCTTCTCTTTTCCATAACGATAAAGCATTTTGAAATTCGGCAGGATATTGCTTTTGCATTTCTTTTTCGGGGCAAAACATAAATACTGCTTTTTTAAGTTCAGCTGGTGAGCAAGGTGTTATGTTTTCATTTTCTGTAGGGACAGTTAGATTATCCTGATTCTCATTTATATAACTATAGATGTCCTGAATCTCGCGAAGTAAAAGGCTTGGTGTTCTTTGTCGTTGAGTTTCTGAGAAAAAGGCATAGGAGAGAAAAACGCCTTTTTGACCTACCTCAAAGATTTTTTGGAAAAACAGCCACTCTCGTTGTATATGCTTTCGAACATCGTCAATAGGAATTCCTAATTGTTGAAGTTTAAGGAAGTCGCTATCGGAATAGATGGCATTTATGGATGGCATCAGAGGGACTATACCTTCTTCCATCCCTCCGAGGAATATGTAGTCAAATTCTAAATTGCGGATTAGTGGTAGGTCGATACATGAGACACCGTATTTGTTTTCGGAATTGTAAAGCGAAGCTTCGTTTAGAGTATTTATTAATATCCGTGAGTACTCATCCAGAGATATTTTAATTGGTTCATTAATTAGTTCTGGCAGGTCTTTAAGAATGGTTGTTATTTGTCGGAAAGCGGAGTATTCTGTTTCTGGTTGTTTTGATATATGTATTAATGTCTCAGGTGTAAGTCTTTGGAATAAAGAATGAAGGAGAGACATAGTTATATTTATATAGTTAGAGATGGTATCTACCTTTTTAAATTTATTCCGTAAAGATAGCCAATGGCTTAATAATTCTTTCAGTTGGTATAGTTCTTCTTGTGATATTTGTTTGTCTGTTTTAGCCTGAGGTGTGAGTGACATTTTGTCTATTTTTTTATAGAGGTCTATAACAGGTGTTTCTAACGGAATTCCTGTTTGTTGGAGAATCAAGAAAAATTTATCACGGATAACTTCTGGAATATTCCATACAGGGTCATGTAGGAGGGCTACGTAGGCAGAAAACTGAGTTTCTTTCAGTTGATAAAACCAGCGTTGAACGAATTGCCCTATTATTGTTTCTTTTAGTTTTCGTGGTAGGTAAAAACGGAAGGGAATCCCATATTCTGAAAAGACATGTTCAATAATATGACGGACAGGTGATATTTGTCTATATACCAGTGCAATCTTTTGAGGAAGGATTTTTTCCTTAATAATTTGTTTTTTTATTTCTCGTGCAATTTCGCGAATTTCTGTTTCTCGATTTGGATAACGATTGATTTTTATTTCTGCTGAGTATTGAGGAAGAAATGGTTTTGGCTTATCACGCCAAAACAGATTTTGAGCGATGAATTCAATAGCATTTTGAGGAGGGGGTGTTTCGAATGAAATGAATTCTAACGGTATAGATTTTTTTATTTCTTTTAAGGTATTGTTTGCTAACTGATAAAGGTCTGTTTGATTAGGAGATGGGTCGAGATTAATTCCTATAACCACTTTATTAAAATGAGGTATTAACGATTTTATTAGTCTTATTTCTGATGGGGTAAAGTCATCAAATCCGTCGAAAGCCACAAGGGAAAAGTTTTGTATATATTTAGGTTTTGTTTTTAAACATTCCACTTCTGCCTGCCAAAATATTCCAGGAATATCATACCAGTGATTTTCTGTCAGTTTTTTTTGATAGGCATTATAGACCCAGAGAAGAATATCATCCCATGGCTCGATATGATTGCCTTGTGTCTTTTTAGCAAAATCGTCTGGTGTTATTGCGGTTTGTTTTAGGTTATGAATAATTTTATTGAAATGTTCTGCCAGATTGTCGGGTGCTAATATACCTGAAAAGATTGAACATTTTTGTTTCCCTTCATCACTTAACACAATGGACTTTATAAGGAGTGTTTGTTCCCAGTCTTCTAATAGGCGGTATGTAATGTTTTGACCTTGAAGAAGTTTTTGGGTAAATGATGTAAAATCAGTAACTACTTCACCGAATAAAGTCGAGGTATTTAAATGATTTATCAATTCCAATCTTCGTTTTTGTGCATATTGTCGAGTAGGGACAATTAGTATTGCATGAGGGTAGGCTTCTTTAAGTAGGTCATTGATGTACTTCTTCCGTTGGGAGCGGTGAGTTCCAGAGCAAACAATTAAATGGCTCATAATTTCCTTTTATTGTGTAAATTAGACAATTTTGGAGAAGTACTCAATTGTATATTTCAAGCCTTCTTGAAGAGGTACCTTTGGCTTCCAGTTTAGTTTTTCCATTGCTCGTGAGATATCAGGTTTTCTACGGCAAGGGTCATTTTCTGGTAAAGGTTTGAAAATAATTTCGGATTTTGAACCTGTAAGTTCAAGAACCAGTTTTGCTAATTCGAGGATAGTGAATTCACCTGGATTTCCCAAATTTACGGGTCCAGTGAAATCGTTGCAATCCATCATCCGAAGAATACCATCTATTAAATCACTGACATAACAAAAAGAGCGGGTCTGAGAGCCGTCGCCAAACACAGTAATAGGTTCATTTTTTAAAGCCTGGACGATAAAATTACTTACAACTCTACCATCGTTGATGAGCATGCGTGGTCCGTATGTGTTGAAGATGCGAATGATTCGGATATCGACGCCATTTTGGCGATGGTAGTCGAAAAACAGGGCTTCTGCTACTCGTTTGCCTTCATCATAACAACTACGTTTACCAATTGGATTTACATTTCCCCAGTATGTTTCTGGTTGGGGATGTACTGTTGGGTCTCCATATACTTCGGAGGTACTTGCCTGTAAAACACGTGCCTTTACACGTTTTGCCAAGCCTAATACGTTTAATGCTCCCATAACATTTGTCTTTATTGTTTTTACAGGGTTAAACTGATAGTGGACTGGTGAAGCAGGACATGCAAAGTTGTAAATTCTATCTACCTCTAATAAGATAGGTTGTGTTATGTCATGTCTAATTACTTCAAAATTTGGATGACCTATTAGATGTGCTATATTTGATTTTCTTCCCGTAAAGAAATTGTCGAGGCAAATCACTTCTTCACCTCGATTTAATAGTGCTTCACAGAGATGGGAACCAATGAATCCAGCTCCACCGGTGACTAAATTTATATGACTCATACATACCTCCAAACGAAAGAGTTTCGTTGTAAAATTGTTGTAATTTTTATCTGGATTTTAAAAATTCATCGTATTTTATTTTGATGACTGCCTTTTTTACAGTTTTGGGACTATTTTCAATCCAAATTCCAGTTCCATGAACTTCACCTGGAAATAGGACAACAAATAATCCTTCAGAATTAAGCACAATGGCATTTGGGTTCGGCTCGACATGATAAAACGTGACATCATTTTGTTGGTCATAGTTTGTTCTGGGTTTTGCATGTGCCTCTGGTAACCAAGCTATTTTTTCTTCTCCAGTAATAGTCAGTTGTATATCCATATATTTTTTGTGGGATTCAAAAACGGCGTCCTTTATATCCTTAGTAGTATAAGACATTACACGTGTTTTTATAACATCCCCTATGAGTGGTAACATCTCCGTTTCTGGACTTTTATCACTTAATCCTTTGATAAATGCGAATACAGTATCTGTTAACTCTCCATGGAAATATTTGTTCCAGTTTTCTAAATGGTCAATAATCATGATATCCAAATCTCCTTTCTACATGCACTTCGTATTTTTTTAGTGAATGGTACTCCTTCTATATGCTCAATAGTTAAAACTCCACCAGCGAACTGAACTAAAGCGGTGCCAGCAGAAATATCCCAAATCTTGACTTCATCCTGGATAAAAGCATCCACTCTTCCACATGCGACGTAGGCTAATGATAGTGCGGATGGTCCTAAAAGGCGAACACGATTAAAACGTTTCAATTCATTTAGATATTCATAAAACTCATTGTCATTGTAGGGACGGACAATTGGGAAACCTGTGGCTATAACTGCTTCTGATGCTTTTTGCGTTGATGAGACGTGGATGGGATTGTTATTAAGACGTGCACCCGTGTCCTCACTTGCAGAAAACATTTCATCCCTTAAAAAGTCATAAACAACACCTAACACAGTTTCTTCGTTTTTCATTAATGCAATTGAGACTGCAGAAAAAGGAATTTTACGACTGAAATTGAAACTCCCATCTAAAGGGTCAACAACCCAATATGGCTTATTAATAACGTATTCTTTCGTCCAACCTGTTTCTTCAGATAAGACAGGGTAAGGTGTTGCTGTTAATACGTCCAAGATGGCTTCTTCTGATTCTTTATCCGCTTGTAATTTTATCTCATTTTTATCTTCAGAGAGGTTTTTACAATTTTGTCTGTACAATTCGGATAAAATTAGCCCTGCTCTTCTTGCTGATACCATCGCTATTTCTAATAATTCATCAGTGTTCATTTTTGTTCATTCATGTTCTGGTTGGTTAATGATGCAACTTTTTTCCACGTTTTTGAGCCAAATAGGTGCTTATGATATGTGTTAGGATAGAGAATATATCCTCAATGGGACCATATTCATCTTTTGTGCTTTCAATGTGTAGACCGTAATGACATGCAGGGATAAGTTTCCCGCCATCACATCCCGCAATTCCTACTGTGGTGAGTCCGTTTGCATTTGCCCATTGTACTGCCTTGATGATGTTTGGACTGTTCCCACTTACGGACATAGCAATAAGTATATCTTCTGGCTTTGCCAATACCCTTAGTTGACCTACAAAGATATTATCGTAGCCTTCATCATTACCTAATGCGGTTATGACGGACTGATTATCAGAGAGGTTTATTGCGAGAATGGGTTTTTGTCCTTCAATATAGTTTCCAACGACCAAATCGTTAACCCAATGTGACAGTACCGCAGAACTTCCACCGTTCCCTGCTAAAAAAATGGTTTTGTTTGAATTGATTTTATGTTCAATAGTTTCGACTATTTTCTGTAGTATATCTTTATCCAGACTATTATTTAGTTGGCACAATCGATTGTTATATCCGAGAACATATTCGGTGAATGATGTTGATGATTGAAACAGATGACTCATAAAATACATATAATAATCTCCTGATGGATTTAATTCTGAAGATATTTTATATTAATTTTAACATGTTAATGTAGATATGAGCAATGATAAATATTTTAATGTGTTTTTGAAATATACCTATTTAATATAGTAGTGTAGACATATCTTATTACGAGTATTTAAGACAATAAATGTAAGTTCAGGAGGATTTTTTATGGAAACTGAAACACGTAGAGAATTTTTAAAAATGGCTTCTGTCGGTTCAGCAGTTGCATTGTCTGCGTTGAGTTATTCACGCATTGCGGGAGCGAATGACCGTATCGCTATCGGAATGATAGGTTGCGGAGGTAGGTCACATGACC
>JAIWNQ010000192.1 GCA_020216745.1 Candidatus Hydrogenedens sp. | reverse complement strand
ATTTCAAGCAAATCAGTGCTTATAAAGACAAGGAAAATGTGGAAATTATTGCGGTTTGCGACCCGTGGAAAGAAAAACGGGAGAAAATGGCAAAAATGGTGAAGGATGTTTTTGGTAAAGAACCGAAGCAGTTTGAATCGTATCAAGACCTTTTATCTAAGGCGAATGTGGATGCAGTGGTGATTGCTTCTGCGGACCATGTGCATGCTCGACAGTTGGAAGCCTCAGCAAAAATGAAGAAGCATGCCTACTGTGAGAAGCCATTGGCGAACCATATGAAAGAACTTATCTCTGCATACGATGCAGTTAAGGACAATAAAGTTATAGTTCAAATAGGAACGCAATTGCGGAGTTATCCCAGTTTTACAGGTGCACGTGAAGTATATAAATCAGGTATTCTTGGTAAAGTAGGTAGAGTAGAGCAATGCAGGAATGGGAATAAACCGTATTGGTATTCGAAAATTGTTACAGATTTAAATCCGTCAGATGTTAATTGGAAGGAATTTACCGCAGGTGTTACCGATAAGCCTTTTGACCCTGTGTTATGTTCTGCTTGGTATGGCTACCGTGATTTTTCAGATGGCCCTATCCCACAATGGGGAAGTCATTTTATAGATTTGGTGCATTACATTACAGGTGCTCAATTTCCAGAAAGTGCGGTATGTTCTGGTGATACCTATACATGGAAAGATGAGTATAAATTTACCTGTCCTGACCATATTCAGGTGTTATGGAAATATCCTGAAGGGTTTATGGTGTCCTATTCTACTAACTTTGGCAATGGTGCAGGTAATTCGTTTAAGATTTTCGGGAATCAGGGATTGATGGACCTTCAAGATTGGAATAATCCTATTTTGCTTCCTGATGGTGCATTTACGAAAACGGATGCCCTTAAGGAGAAGGTTGAAATAGAGCCTGTGGAACGTGCTGACCATATTTTGGATTGGTTGCAAAGTATGCGAAGTGGGAATGAACCTAATGCGAATATTGATGCGGGTTATCAACATGCAGTAGCATGTATTATGGCAATGATTGCTTATGATACGGGTAAACGGCAAATCTATGACCATTCAAAACGAGAAATCCGTGAAGGATAAATAATTTTAAGGAGAAAAACTATGGAACCAAAGACACGTCGTGAGTTTCTTAAGACAGCAGGGATTGGGACTGCGGTAACTCTTTCTGCGTTGAGTTATTCTCGCATTGCGGGAGCGAATGACCGTATCGCTATCGGAATGATAGGTTGCGGAGGTAGGTCTCATGCTCATTTTGAACAAATCAATGCTTATCGTGAAAAAGAGAATGTAGAAATTGTTGCTATTTGTGATCCTTGGAAAGAGAAACGGGAACAAATGGCTAAGATGGTAAAAGATGTGTATGGGAAAGACCCACAACAATTTGAATCGTATCAAGACCTTTTGACAAAGGCGAAGGTAGATGCGGTAGTCATTGCGTCTGCAGACCATGTGCATTGTCTTCATTTAGAAGCATCTGCAAAGGCAAAGAAGCATGCATATTGTGAGAAACCGCTGGCAAAGAATATGAAAGAACTCATATCTGCCTATGATGCGGTAAAGGAAAACAAGGTTGTTGTTCAGATAGGGACACAATTGCGGAGTTATCCCAGTTTTACTGGAGCAAAAGAAGTTTATAAAACGGGTATTCTTGGTACTGTAAGCCGTGTAGAACAATGTCGAAACGCTTCTCAACCATATTGGTATCCGCGTATTCGTGAAGACCTGAAACCAGAAGATGTTAACTGGAAGGAATTTACTTCTGGTGTAACAGACAAACCTTTTGACCCTGTATTTTGCTCTGGTTGGTATGGGTATCGTGAATTTTCAGATGGTGCGATACCAGGATGGGGTAGTCATTTTATTGACCTTGTCCATTACATCACAGGGGCAAAATTCCCTAAAACGGCTGTTTGTTCTGGCGGTATTTACACGTGGAAGGATAAGTATAATTTTTCTTGTCCTGACCATATTCAAGTGTTATGGACATATCCAGAAGGATTTATGGTCTCCTATTCAACAAATTTTGGTAACGGTGCGGGTAATTCATTTAAGATTTTCGGGAACCAAGGTTTGATGGACTTAGAGGATTGGAACAACCCGATTTTATTGCCTGATGGTGCATTTACAAAAACGGACGCTTTAAAGGAAAAAATAGAAATTGAGCCTGTAGAACGTCCTGACCATATTTTAGATTGGTTACAATGTATGCGGAATGGAAACGAACCCAATGCAAATATAGATGCGGGGTATCAGCATTCGGTGGCATGTATTATGGCAATGATTGCCTATGATACTGGTAAACGGCACATTTATGACCCTGAGAAACGAGAAATCCGAGAAGGATAAAAGGTAACAGATTAAAAAAATAAGTAAAGGGGATGTAATGTTCTTACATCCTCTTTATATTTTTTATAAGTTCTATTAATTGCAATGCATTTTTAGGAGCATACCCACCAAAATCGTTATTAAAAAAGATGAAGACCTCTTTACTTTCGGTAACCCATTGTTTTATTTTTTCTGCCTCTGATTTTAATTGCTGTTGTGTATATTCTCCCTGATACCTGCCTGTTGACCCATGTTTGCGAATGTATATCCAATTTGCTGTAATGACATCGTCAATTTCGCAACCTTTATAATCCTCTAAACACAAGGATACATTGTGCTTGCTCATTACATTGAATATCTCTTCATGGAAACATTTTTTGTTTCGCAATTCTACTGCCAGCAAGGAATTTGTAAATCGTTCTGACCATGCACAGAGAAATTCATCTAATAAATTTATATCTGGTATGAAAGAAGGAGGTGTCTGTAATAAATATACTTTTATTTTTTCTTGCAAAGGTAGAACCGATTGATAAAAATCATCAATTTCTTTAGGGACATTTTTTAATCGCAAATCATGAGATATTCGACGCCAGATTTTAATAGAGAACATAAAATTGGTAGGTGTAATATCGAGCCATTTTTTTAATAGAGAGGGATTGGGCAGTCGATAAAAGGTAGAATTTACTTCAACTGCATTAAATATGGAGGCGTAGTATATTAACCAGTTTTGTGTGGGTACAGATTTGGGATAAAAGACACCTTTAGCCCAATGTGGATAACTCCAACCACTGGTGCCGATATATATGTTTGATGTCTCTTTTTTATTCTTCATAGGTAAGAAACTTTATATTAAGGCTTATTACAAAAATTATAGCGATTATTAATTTTTAATGAGAAACAGGATGTGTTCAACTTACGAGTATTTAGGGATGTTTATGGATATTTTACTCAATAGTGACAATTTCATCATCGTAGGTAGGTTTTAATTTTTTGCCAGGAGGAAGGATAATAAACTCGTCTGCGTTTTCCCAGTCCCCAAAAAGCCATTGTATAAGTAATATTGGATTCCCTTTAACTTCATGATATTCCCACCCTAAATAATCAGCGGATTTTTTGGTAATCTCTTTTGCATATTCCCGATTTCCGAGTCCCAAGTCAATGTAAACTGCACGTTGATATTGTTTTTTCCATGTTTCTAAAGATTCAACAAGATAGTCAATATTTTCGTTGCCATAGATTTCGGTTAATAGTTCTCGAATTGCTTTTTCACGTTCTGGACCGGGCATGACACTATCTTCAATCCAGCCGGGTGTAAACCAGTATGTCCCTGGGTATTGGTCGAAAAGTTCTCGATAGCGTTTACGACTTCCTATAAAGAAGGTAATACAGTCATGGGCTTTTATAAAAACAAGGGGTTTCTGTTTTGATGTGATGTTTAATGTTCCATTGCTACAAAGTCCATAACCAATGAGTATGGCATCGTAATTGGCTTTGTCCAATTCATCAATTTTATTTTGCAATACAGATTGAAGTTGTTGAGGAGCGTCGTGCAATCCCTGTTCTAAAAAGAAATAATCGTAAATGTGGGGTGATAGTGACGAGTAGTAGGCTATTTCTCGCCAAAGAACATGGCAAGCCACGATAGCGTATCTCTTTTGTTTTTTGTTTCCTAATTTTTGATGTAATAATCTTTTTAATTCTAATGCATCCATAATGATGGGCTTTATGTTTATTAATGATTAAACAAATAGGTTAACAGAGGCATTCCCAGCTTCACCGAGATAATAACCGACGCCACCAATTTCAACGTTATCAATAAGTTCTTCCTTTTTAATACCCATTATATCCATAGTCATGGAACAAGCCACTAATTTTACACCAGAACTAATTGCTGAACTCATTAGTTCTGATAATGGCATGACATTTTTAGATTTCATAACATGTTTCATCATTTGTGTTCCAAGTCCACCCATGTTCATTTTGGATAGTTTAAGTTTATCGATACCACGTGGCATCATAAATCCGAACATCTTTTCGAGGATTGTTTTCTTTACAGGAATTGGTTGATTTTTTCTTAGCACATTAAGCCCCCAAAAGGTAAAGAAGATTGTAGTTTTATATCCCATTGCGATGGAGCCATTTGCAATAACAAAGGCTGCCATTACGCGGTCCAAATCATTTGAGAAGCAGATGATAGTAACGGCTTTTTGTGTTGGAACAGAACAAGCGGTATCGGTATTTTCTATTTCGGACGGGGTTGTCCCTTTTACAATTTCGACGATGTAGCCTTTTTTCTCAGGCCGAACTTGTAAAACACGGTGTCCTGTTTTTGCACACCATGCAGGGACGTCACAAGTAAATCCGACATCTGTAGCGTAAACTTCAAGAATGTCTCCTGGTTGAAGTTTTTCAATAACTTGTTTCACTTTTAATATAGGTCCAGGGCATTGCATTCCTGATACGTCCAATTGGTGACGGTTTGGTGTGACGATAGAATCATCGGCGGGGCCACTCTTTATTTTTACTGAACTTGTTGAAGATGGAAATGTTTGTTGAAGGGGTGGCTTTTTATGAAACCAAGCCCAGGTACGAAAGCCTCCGTTTAAATTATAAACATTAAATCCTTGTTGTTTTAGGAACCGATAGGCAATATATCCTCTTAGACCGACTGCACAATAAGTAATGATTGGTTTATCTCGTGGAATTTCATTTACTCTCATTCTGAGTTGGTCAACTGGTATAAGTGTAGCGTTTGGGATAGCTCCTGCTTCCGCCTCGTCAGGTTCTCGCACATCTAATATATAAGCATTTTGTGGCATATCATCTGGGTTGACGATGTCTACATCACCACGAAGGATATTTGATGCGACATATCCAACCATATTGATTCCATGTTTTGCACCACCCCATTGTGGGGAATATGCTAATTCTTCATCTTCTAAATCGAAGACGGTACGATTATGACGAATTGCCATTGCTAAAGTATTGATCATGCTTTCAACACCTTCAGAACCTACCACCTGTGCCCCTAATATGCTTCCATCTGTTCTAAATAAAATTTTTACACTCACAGGCTGAGCACCTGGATAGTAGCGTGGATGTTGCATAGGATGAACATAGGCTTTCTTGTAGTCTATATTCAGTTTTTTTGCTTGTGCCTCTGTAATTCCTGTTTGTGCTGAGGCAATATTGAAGACCTTAACAATTCCAGTGCCTTGGATGCCACCGAATGTTGAATTTCTTCCACATATATGGTCAGCAGTAATGCGACCTTGACGATTTGCAGGTCCTGCTAAGGGAACGGAGGTTCTACCACCTGTTACTATGTCTTTTACTTCTACCACATCACCGACCGCATAAATGTTTGGGTCACTGGTTTGCATGAACTCATTGACACTGATATGTCCGGAGGGTGATAAATCAATGCCTGCATCTTTCGCTAATTGACTGTTAGGTCTAACACCCACACATAAACAGGCTAAATCGCTTTCAATTGTTTTGCCACTTTTCAGGATGACTTTGCCATTTTCGATTTGCTGGGCAGTTTCCTGTAAATAAACATTTACCTTGTTTAGCACTAATTCCTGTAAAATTGGTGTGGTCATTTCGGAGTCCATTCGTGGCATGACATGGTCTTGCATCTCTACAAGGGAAACATCGAGCCCACGATGTCTTAAGTTCTCAGCCAACTCTAACCCAATAAAACCAGCACCAATAACACATACATGTTTGGCTGTTTCTAATGATTGGATAATTTTGTCCATATCGCTAAGATGGTTAAGGACATGTACGTTTGGTCCATCCGCCCCAGGGATAGGAGGTATTACAGGGGTAGAGCCTGTGGCGAGAACAAGAACGTCATATGGAAATGTGAGAACTGTGTTGTTTGTCAGGTTTTTTACTAAAATTTCTTTCTTTTCTTTATTTATAGAAATCACTTCATGTTGAGTTCGAATATCCAATCCATATCGTCCCTGTAAGCCTTTTACTGTTTGAACTAATAGAGATGAGCGGTCTGGAATAATTCCACCAATGTGATAAGGCATACCGCAGTTTGCATAAGAGACATCGGAGCCCTTCTCAAAAACGATAACCTCTAAATTATCGTCTAACCGTTTTAAGCGTGTGGCACAACTCATACCACCAGCCACACCACCAACAATGATTATTCGTCTTTTCATTTCTAATCTCCTTATATGATTATTGATTTTTGAACTTTATTCGTGAGAACAAATTTTTGAAAATAATTGAACTAAATTATCTTTAAATTCCTTTGTTTTTTTATCGTCAGCACTGAAAGAGGATATACATTCCTCTAAATGTTCCTGTAAAATAACTTGACCTAATGAACGAAGTGCTCCACGTGCTGCAGAAACTTGTTTTAATATTTCAAAGCAGGGACGTTCTTTCTCAATCATTTGTTTGAGGCCACGGATTTGTCCTTCAATCCGATTCATTCGTTCAATCAATTTTGTTTTTTGTTTTTTTGATTCCATGATATTTCTCCAATTGTATACATATACTATGTATAAGTATATATGTTTTCTAATATGTATTTCAACTCTGAATGAATGAATTTTATTCCTGAATTATTTTTATGATTTATGCATGACATTCTATATGTAAAAAAGGAAAAGATTAAGGAAAAGAAGAGACCAGAGAATAAATATTGTTTATGTTTAATTTATCAGTTGCCTCTAAAAACAATTTAATTTTATATGGTGTGTGGAGGAAAACAAGTTATGTTCAAGAGTTTAAGATGAGTGTGAAAATAGGGATGATTTTTTTCTGAATAAAAATAATTTATTTTATTGGAAAATTCTTGACATTGGATAGTATAATTAGTGTAAAATTATAAAACGATTTAATTTTGGTAAAAAAAGCATATATAATTCTTGACAATTGGTGTGATTTGTGATAAACTGTAAGGTAAAGTAACAACATAAAGACCAAACGTTAAAACAAAACGATATATATCAGAAGGAGATTCAACAGTGAAACATGTTCGAATGATTTCAAGTAAACGTCCTGTGTATGCTGGTTGGATGGATAATGTATGTTTTGTATCTTTTTTGATTAACAAACTTCTAACCGCTATGGGAGGTCAAAGCCCATTCTTTTCGTTTCTTGAAGGTAAATGCCATATTGAAACTGGGACAGGAAATAATAATAGTAGTTCTTCGTAGCTCTAAATAAAAACAACTTAAAATTTTAATATTAAAATTTATATGAGGTAACATGAGATGAGTGAAAAGAACATTCTCTATTTGATACTTATTTGTGTGTTATTTAGTTTTTTGTCGGGTTGTTGTGTTCTTAAAGGGACATCGATTTTTTTTCCTGATTCTGCATTGGAGGTAGTTATCCGTAGCGAGCTGGGCAAACCCTTTTTTGTGGTTTGCACGGGAGAACTGGATTCTATCACGGAATTAAATGCTCGTGGTATGGGTATAAAGAACCTTCAAGGATTGGAGTATTGCACATCGTTGGTTAAGTTGGACCTGAGGGACAATGCTATTACATCAATATCCCCACTGAGGGAATTGAAAAACCTTGTTTGGCTTGATTTAGGAAATAATAAGATAACAGATATAACACCAATAGCGGGGTTGGTCTACCTTGAATATCTCGACCTTTCCGGTTCAGATAATGATATTCGCGATTGGTCTCCATTATTAGCAAACGTAGATGCAGGTGGGTTGGGTCCTGGTGATACTGTGACCTTGAGTCCGGAATGGACTGTTAAAGAGGATGGGACTTATTATGAGGATTTTCTGCCTGTATATCAGAAATTGATTAATGCAGGAGTTAATGTTATTTTTGCTGAGCCAACAAAATAATAGTAACATTTTTTTGAGTTTTAATTTATGTACATAATAATTAGAAGGTCAAACATTGGAAGGAACCTCAATGAAAAAGACGAGGTGTAAATTTATTTTATTTTTATGCAATCTATTTGTTTTTACTGGTATTTTTATTTTGATAAGTGGTTGCCCTCCGACTCAGAAATTTGAGTTAAACCCACAAGTACTTTCATTTGGAGAAAAGGCAGTTGTTAAATCTGTAGCGATTAAACCGAAGGGCAAATTTAAGTTGGAATGGTCAGTGGTCGAGGTGATGTGGGATTCGAATCTTAGCAAATGGTATGAGAATGATGTTCCATGGTTATCGGCAGAACCTACCTCAGACAAGACATCCACGGTTCAATTAGTTCAAGTTCGTGTTACACGAAGTGGTTTGGCTTCTGGAGAGTATAAAGATGTTGGATTAAAATTTCGTTCGTCTAAAATGGAACACGTAGTTCCTGTTTCTATGGTGGTATCTAATGTTCTTGAAGTTACTCCGCAAATTGTTAATATCCGTCCGGGGATGACGCAAACAACTATCACATTAAAAAATATAGGTAGTGAGAGTTTTAATTGGACAGTAGAATATATCCCTGACTTGTCAAATAAGACGGCTACAGATAAAGTTCCGATGGATATTTCGGTGTCTCCTGTTTCTGGTAATTTAGCGTCGGGAAGTAGTTCACAAGTTACAGTCAGTTGGGATAAAGCACGCTCTGCCGATTTTGGATTGCTGTTTAGGTCACCGCAGGGAGACCAAATTGTTGAGTTCCGTTTTGTTCCGATATGCTCCGAATCAGACTTTGAGGTATCACCGAAAGAATTAGTTTTGATTGTTACTACGGAAGCGTTAACATCAGAAACGGTAGTTAGTTTGCCCCCTTCGAAACTAACATTTACAAATCGCAGTAGTGCCAAGAAAGATTGGACAGCCCAGATTATAGATGCCAGTGGTCAACCTATAAATAGCATTGCGGTTAGTCCTTCGGCGGGTGCTATTAATGCAAGTGATAAGGTTGATATTTCGGCAGTAGTAACCGCCCCCAAGGAAGTTATATTAGGAGCAGGGCAATATACTCTGCTTATTGACACATCAGATTGTATATTGACAGTTCCTATTAAAATAGAACAGATGAGTCTACCGAAAATTGCAATATCAGAGCCACCTCAGACGACTACAACACGACCAGAGATTATTCCATTGGATGTTTTGGATTTTGGCAGGGAAGATACCCAGAAAGAGTTTTGGATTGCGAATATAGGTCCGCGGGATTCAAAGTTATATTTTCGAATCACACATGAGGATGAGGGTAAAGAAAACCCAATTATTGTTGATATACAACCTGCAATTGGTGGTGCGAATGGTGAAGATGGAAATGCGGAGGACTTCTTCCACCCAGAATTAGTGAATGTGTTAATAGATGGGGTTCGTATTTTAGTTACAATTAACAGAGACAATTTGCAAAACGATGTAGAATATCGAAATATCACGATAGAGGCATTAGACCGAGACCCTATCCAGTTTTCGAATGAAGCCACTGTGTTAAGTGCTGTGGAATCGAAAACAATAAAAATTCGTGTGGAACGTCAACCTTTAAGAATTGAAGGAGCCTTGAATCGGAGTCGGCCTCCATATGTAATGAGATATGTATTTTTACTTCGTGATTCATCTTCAAGAGCAATTCCTACTGTTACCAATGATGACCTTTCTAAATTGAGTCTTACCATATCGGAAGATGGGGTTCCATTAGATTTATATGAGACCAGTTATTTTGTGACGGGTCCTCAGGATATTAAAGGGAATATGGTGAT
>JAIWNQ010000191.1 GCA_020216745.1 Candidatus Hydrogenedens sp. | reverse complement strand
ATTACTGGATTATACAGGTAGTATGTATTATGCAGGTGTAAATGATAAAATTAATCCTTTAAGACCGGGAGAAGCGATTGAAAGGGTAAAGAAAGCGGTTGTTGATTTTATTTATGATTTACCGGATTCTTACCAGATTGCTCTTATGTTACACAATGATAGGCAACAAACAAATCGGTTAATCCGTTCGTTTACCACGAATAAAGACGTCTTGAAAGATGCGCTGGAATCTTTTTATGTGCCTCCAAATTTAATGGGTGCTTCTGATATTTATGATGCTTTGTCAGAGGCTATTGACCGTCTTATGGCAGAAGATTCAAAAAATCCGTTGCCGTTTGATGATGCAGACGTAAAATCTATTGTTTTTATTACAGACGGATGGGACAATGCTTCTACTGTGGATGCAAGTAATATCCAAAATAAGGCTCATGATAATTTGATTCGACTTTATCCGTTGGGGTTTGCTTCTGGTGGTTCTATCAATAATGCAGACCTAATTCAGCTTGCAACTGAGACGGGTGGACATTTGTATGTGGCAAACGATGTGGACAAATTGGTTCAGTTAT
The DNA here is from genome assembly GCA_020216745.1 of Candidatus Hydrogenedens sp. GTDB lineage: Bacteria > Hydrogenedentota > Hydrogenedentia > Hydrogenedentales > Hydrogenedentaceae > Hydrogenedens. The sequence goes on along the minus strand of JAIWNQ010000191.1, from coordinate 9,434 downwards.
TGGGTAATCAGAAATCATTGGTTCTGAGGCCGGATTTGCAAAGTTCAGGTAATGATTTAAGTGTCTATATATATAATGAGGGAGATGGAAACCTTGGATGGCAAGCGGATTTATCCAAGTTGCCGAAATGGATTTCTGAAATTACACCATCTCAAGGGACGATACCATCTAAGGGGAATGTTAAAGTTACGGTGAAAACTCAACCTGGACTTGCAGATGCGGATGTAGTTGTCACTTCTGAAATTCCAATAACTTCAAACGATGGGGATGGAGTTATCAAAGTAAGTGGAGTATCCAAGACAGTAGGATGGGAAAGTGTATCTATTGGGCTTGATGATGGTGCAGGTCGTATCTGGGAGGAATTAAAGAACCAGATGGTTCTAACGTATATTACACCAAAGCAGAAAGATTTTAAGTATACGATTCGTTTTGAATATAAGCCTGGAGAAAATTTGCCTGTTTTGACTGGTATTTTTGAAGAGGATGCATTTGCCTATATTGGTGATGTTCGAGCGGGTCAATTGTCATTAGTAACCTCAGGTTTATTCTATGGTAATGACCCGACAAATCCAACACGGAGAACATGGCAAGCAGAGGTATTTGTTCGGGCAGATTATATACCGAGGGATGTTTATTTCCTGAGGACACGTTATTTCTTGCAAAAACCTGAAGATGTTACGGATGCGCAATGGAATTTATTACTTGCAAATGTTCAGATGAATGTTGAGCCTGCGGAAGGAGGGTTATTATCATATGAAAATAGTGGTTGGAGGTTTATTAAAGAGGGGGATGGTATTTATCTTATCCTAACATCAGAAGATAATGCATTTACTTATGGGGCGTTTGGAAATTTGTTTAAGATAACACTAAGCGGATTAGATACGTATGTGCAGTCTTTTGGAGATGCAGAGCCGATATTAAATCTGGCTATGCGTGTGGATAATGAGTCTCTCGTTAGTCCTGCGACACCTCGCCAGAGTTCCCGTACCAAGTATTTCTTATACCCCGGCGGACCTACATATCTTGATGGTTTGTTGTCTATTACTACGAGCGCGAAAGTAGCAGGACCTTCAACATCCATTGAAGGGCTTACTGGATTGCCTTTTAATCCAGAAGATATAGGAGTATGGGATGCAGATAAAGATGGGCTTCCTGATTTTCAGGACCCTGTGCCTAATGATAAAAATATCCCTGGAACATGGGTTAAACCGACGGTACTTAATATCCCTGCTAATGCCAATTCAATTTCCTTTACGGTGATAAATAATCGATTGGATACGTTTTCATGGGAAATACAATCTTCTCCTGCATGGGTTACAGAGCTAAAATATGGAGAACAAGCAAATTCAAATACTCCGAAGTCAACATTGGCTCCGGGAGAGAAAGAGATAGTAACTTTGTATGTAGACAGAACGGGATATGCTCCTGGAACGCAAGTTCAGGATGTACTTGTCATAAAATCAGATTTATTTGGCACACTAAACATAAATATAGGTATGAATACATAGTTTGAACTTATTAATCAGAAACAGGAGCCTTCGCATGAGGCAAGGAAAAAAGATACTTTATTCAATTTATGTTGTATTAAGTTTAATAATTTTAACAGGATGTCCATCTGTTCAGTTTTATGTTGAACCTGAAACAGTAACATTCGGTGAAGTTTCGACAAGAGAATCCATACGGATTGTTTTTAATAGAAGAGGGAATTGGGAATGGGAAGCGGAAATAAAAAATGATTGGTTAAAATTATCTAAAGATGGGGGGGTAACAACGGGAACTACAATTAGTGGAAAGTTATCGAGCGAAAAAGTAAGATTTATTGACTTAATAGCAGACCGCTCCTTATTGCCAGAGGGAACCAGTGTTGGGGAAGTATATGTAAAAAGTAGTGGTAGCACAAAGGTGGTTCGGGTTAGTATTACCAAGCCAGCGGTATTGCAATTATCTGTAAATCCGACTGAGTTAAATTTTGGACCTGTATTAACGGAGCTTCAGGTCAGTTTGATGAACCAAAGTAGAATAAGTAGTAGTTGGAGTGTCTCTATTTCAAATGATGCAACATGGTTAACAGTCGTTCCCAAGACAGGGGAGATTTCTGCTAATGGGGATGTAGTTCTGACATTTCGTGTGAATCGTAGTGGTTTGTCTGTTGGAGTATATCAGACAACGGTTAAAATTACAGCAGATTCTCAAGAGTTGCAGATTCCTGTGAGCATGGAAGTCTCTGCAATACAAGTCAGTCCGGGAGAGATACAATTTGGATTAATTAGTTCAGTATCTCAACAAGATTTATCGGTAACTAATTTAGGGACAGGAGATGTATCTATTAGAATTCAAATTTCAGAAGGCTCTACAAATTGGTTATCTGTGCAAACATCGGAGTTTACCCTGTCCTCAAATCAAAAAGTTGTTGTCCCAGTTGTTGCAAACCCAGAAGGTTTGGTACCTAATGACTATACAGGGACTCTTAATGTTATCGATGTAGCGTCAGGATTTACACTTCCGGTCGCCGTCCGAATGAGAATCCCTGCTTTATCTGTTTCACCAACAGATATTAATTTTGGGAAGATACGAGAACGTCAAACATCCACATTTTCGGTAACGAACTTGGCGCCGGTATCATGGCGTTGGACCTCTGCTATTCCGGAGGACGCCACATGGTTAAGATTAAACCCTGCTAATGCTGATATCGCTGCGGGCGAGACGCAAACAGTGACGGTTGAGGCTGACCCAATAGCAGTTAGAGTGGGTGCTTATCGTGGAAGTGTAACGATAAGTTCAAATTGGGGTTCAGCAGTAGTAAATGTACAAATGGAGGCATCCAGAGCCCCTAAATTGGTGGCTTTGCCAACACTGATTAATTTCGGTGAGCTTCGTTCTGAAGAGGTATTAGCTATTTGGAATGATGGAGAAGATACAATTGCATGGCAGATAGACACCACATCTTTCCCGACATGGTTAAGTATTACGCCAGTTAATTCACAGGGTATCGCTTCAGGACAGGTAAAAGGCTCTCAGACAGATTTATTAAGAGTGAAGGTAGACAGGTCCTTAGCAAATGAAGCAGAGGGTCCATCGTATCAGCATCAATTTAGTATCACGGGGAATGTTGTTGAGTCTTCCACAGCATCCAATACCGTTTTGGTCCAGGTAAGTATGTCTATTCCACAAATACCCGCAATTGTAATTGAGGCGGAGGGGTTAGATAGTAGTGGATTGCCTTTTATCAACTTTGCTTTTGAGGAGATAGAACAAGAATTTACTATAAAAAATAATGGCAATGGAACATTAGAATGGCAAATAGATTCGAGTCAGTTACCAGCATGGATAACAGGTATAAATCCTTTGCAGGGTTCATTAGCTAAAGGAAAAGAACAAAAGGTAAAGATTAATATTAGTCGTGATACCCTCACATATTTAGGGGATGTCTATGAGTTATCAATCAAATCGAATGATATAAATAATCCCAATGTTAAATTGTTAGTAGAGGTACAGGTTCCAAAAATGCCGAAAATAGGAACTCTCCCCAAGGCATTAAACTATGGTCTTAGAGAGATGTTGAGAACATTTGATGTAGCAAATGTAGGAGATCCGGAAACAATTTTGAATTTTATGCTTATACCTAATAAAGATTGGATATCTGTTTTTCCGGAATCAGGAGTCAGTTTTGGTACTTCGGGGCAAATGAAAGACTGGAAAACAATTTCTGTAGCGATTGATAGGGAAAAGTTAGAAGGAGCGAATGCTTCTGGTCAGATAAGTGTGGTAGCCACGAAAATTGTGGATGGAAATTTAGAAATAGATACTTCTATAGAGCCTGCCATTGTAACAATTACCGCTTCCGCACCTGCGCTAACTCCAGAGATGGCACCCCCTAATCTGCGAATACCTTCTTTAGTCCGTTTTGTGATGACATTACGAGATGTGCAACAACGAGCGATACAATTTCCAGAAAGCTTTTTGCCTGTATTAGCAGATAAATTCTTAATAACGGAGGATGACCTATCTCTGGATGTTACTGAATCAAATCGATTCTTAATCCCGTTTGTAAAAGCTGAGAGATTAATTCCTCATAATGGGACTATATTAATTTTGTTGGATGCCTCTGGAAGTATGTTAAAGTCAGTTCAATCTATGGGAGAAACTGGCATATCGGATGCTGATGACCCTCTTAGGGAATTTTATATTCGTACAGTATTGCCTATGATTGATGAGATTCCCGAAAATTATAAGATAGGTTTGGCTTTATTTAATGAAAGAGAGTGGTTTGATAGTTCAATACGGATATTAATAAATAACGATGGGGAACCACTGTTTACATTTAATCGGGATGTTGCAAAAAACAGGTTACTGAATATAGATGTTATTGACCACGGTGCAACGGCATTGCTTCCTGCAATAGCAAGTGGGGCATTAGAAATATATCTTGCAGATGGATACCATGTCCCCTTTGATGTGTCTGATGACCGTATTATGTTGCTAATTACAGATGGTCAGTTAACCACACCTCCGGGGGAGATGAGTCCAGTAACGGATTTCCTAAAAATGACCCGAGTTCGTCCGTTAATTATTGGCTGGGGTGAAAAAATTAATAATAATATTCTGTTCCAATTAATTGAGGAAACAGGTGGACATGTCTATTCAACACGGAATCAAGATACAGGCGAAGTAGATAGTTTAGGAAGACCTATTACAAAACCTTTGTTGTCTACATTAGAGGATTGGCTACAAACAAATCCATCTGACCCATGTGACCGTTCGATTGCAGAAGATATAAAGAGTCAAATTTTGTTTGAATATATTGCATTAAACCAAAAATCAGGTGCTACGATTACGATGAATTTATCATTCAATTCCCCAGCGGATGATAACAGCCTATGCTTGCCTGACCAAGGAGAAATATCAACCACCTTTAGTTATTCCAATGTTGATTTATTAACGTACGCAAACGACGTAAGGTTAGGACAAATTAAATTAATATCATCTGGAATAAATTCTAATGCTGTTGATGTCGTCGTATATTCTGATTATATGCCAAGAAATATTACAAGACTTCAGTTCTCTGTAAATACAACAGGGGGAAATGCAGGGATGACAATGTCTGTATCACAACCTACACCTGCCCAAGGTGGAATTATTTCTGATTGGACTTTTTCACAAGCAGGAACTATTTTTACTTTCTCTTCACCAACGAATACCCCATTACCTTATGGTGCGTTTGGGCCTTTGTGTGTGTTGCATTTTGATAATGTTACTCAGGAATTTAATTTGGAATTCGATGTTATAGACCCGCAAATATCTGCATATCCAGATTCAAAATACTTTACTCATCCTAACTTGTTCGAAATAGTAAATAATCCATCTTTTATGACATCAAATCCATATCCTAAAATTGTGAGTGACCCTGCAATGGGTGATGGTAATGAAATTTCACTAAACAGAGGTGGTGCAATCACTTTTTATCTTTATAATATCGGGGGAAGTCATAGACCGACTAACGTCGGATTAAAATGGGATTTTAAAGTGGCAGAAGGGAATTATTATGAGGATATAGAAATACCAGATGAAAAAGACCGAATTATTTTTGAGAACCAGACCCCATTTGAACTTATGGTTGCACTTGACGAAAATAAAGTATCGAAGTTAAAACCTGGTATTTATCTTAGTATTTTAGAATTTTCATTTAATTCTATTTTCAATAATCCGATTGTCGAATACGTTTATGTTTATATCTATATTGAGGAGGAAAAATAAATTTCTTAATTTTTACTGTCATAAAAGATCGGTTTTTATGGTTATCAAATAAAAAAATCTAATATCCCACCTGATTCTATTTGTGTGTCAATGCTATAATTGGAAAGTATTTTAATCATTTTGTTGTTTTTATTTAAAAGGAAGCTTTATGAACATTATATATACCTTGTTATTAACAATTATTTTAACTTCGATATTCGGATGTGCATGGGTGTGTATTCACCTTTTAGCAAAACGTCGATTAGGTGAGCGAAGTGCAAAGGCGTGCGAAATAGTAGGGAATTCATCAGAGCATTGTTGTCAATATATAGATCAGTGTCCCGAGGAGATACGAAGTAAATGTAAGCATGCAATTAAGTTATGAGTATTTGTTATCTATGAAGCCAAGACTATCCTATAAGGAAAGATGGGTTGTCATAATAATAGCGGTTTTAATGATACTATCTATTTTTTTACGGAGGGTATTTTCTGTTTTCCTTTTTCATATTTTTAAATAACGGGAATTAATGAGGTTTTTGATTCATTGCTCTATATAGTCCTATTCCATATAGCCGATTGCTTTGAGTTTTTCTTGTAATTCTGTTGGCAATGAAACCTGTTTTGGCTGGGAAGTAATGTTGTTTGTAGAGCCACTATTTTTTATTTCATTGATAATATTCATGAGACTATTCTTTATTTGTTTGAAATCAGGAATATGAGATAGGTTCTGTAGTTCTTTTGAATCATTATTCAGGTCGTATAATTCTTCTGGTTTTAATCCACGGGGATTTTCGGGGTATGATAGGATAAGTTTAAATTGTTGGTTGCGAACTGATTGCATAATTTGTCCCTCTATTTCATTTTCTGCCCATGTATAAATGTTGTTATCTGATTCAGCAATATCACCTCCTTGAGTTAATAACGACTTCCCTTCAAAAGTATTTGGAGATTCAATCCCAGCAACTTCAAGAATTGTCGGGGGAATATCAATAAGCCGTACTAACGAAGCTATCCTTTTGTTTACAGGCGCGTTGTTGAGGTTTGTTTTGGGAACCTTGATGATTAATGGGACATGTAACATCTCTTGATATAGGGTAAAACCATGCCACCAGCCATTATGGTCTTCAAATTCTTCTCCATGGTCTGCAGTAAAAATAATGTATGTGTTTTCATCTAAGCCAAGTTTACTTAATTCATTAAAAAGAGTTCCTAAATGTTTATCTAAATGTTCAATCTCACTAATGTATGCTTCTCTCATAGGTGGTGTTAGAGCACTTTTAGGTGTGTTACCAAGAAGAGCCCGAGCAAAAAACGTAGAATTATTTCTATTCAAATAAGGGTCATGCGTATCCATATAATGTAAAACGAGGTAGAACGGATTTTCTTTATAAGGGCGATTATTTAACCAATGGACTGCTTCGGATGTTACTGCTTCTGCAGGTTGGTAATATCCTTTTATATCGGGAGGACGCTTTAATAGTTTCGAAAGGGTTGTGTAGATTTTTCCATGGACACGACGTAAGATTTCATATATCGTCAATTTTGAGCTGGATGCCTTCGCAAAGAGCGCACGTTTCGTTTCAAGTTCTGTATATTCAACAAAGCCTTTATCAAATCCAAAGATAGAATAAACATTAGGATTATTTGCATATCCTTTTGTATAGTACCCATGTTGAAAAAGAACTTCTGCAAGAGTCGGAAGTTCTGGATTAATCACGGCATTTTTTGAAGTGGCATGATGTCTGGAAGGTATTGTGCCAGTATAAATTGACGCAAAAGAAGGTTTTGTCCATGAAGCTTGAGCACTGCAATCCATAAATAGAATGGACTGTTCAACGAAATGATTTAATGTTGGTGTGACTGTTTCTATAGATGGGTTATACATAGGTAGATAATCAGCACGAAGAGCATCTGCAATTATTAAAATAATGTTAGGAGCATTTTGAGGGGCTTTAGCTAAGGATATAGGATGGGTTTCAGTTTTTAATGAAAATAATACAGGAATACAGAACCCTAATAATGTAGGTATTATGGCTAATATAAGTGAAACAAGGATTATAGTTTTCCTAAACATTTTTAGGAGATAAAAACTCATGGTGTATAAAATTGTAGAGATAATAATCATACCCCCGAGGGAGTAAATGGATATAGGTAGATATGTTATGTAAGAAGCGGGTTTTTGAATGAGAATATCTCTATAGTACCTCCAAAGTATAAGGATAAGACCTACAGAAAACAATGTAGCAAAAAATGAAATGGAGTAAGAAAAGGCAGAAGATGGAAAACTGCGAATTAGCAAAGGTATCCACGAACATATAAAAATACCTACGGAGATACCAATTGCTATGGAAGCAATCCCGTAGATTAACGGACTCCACCACAATAATTGGTATTCCTTTAAGTTGGGTATTATATGCGTTATCCATAAAGACTCACATAGACCGCACATACTACCAGCAGTAACGCTACCCAATATACTTGCTATTATATTGACTACAATTTGGTTTCTAATGATGTGATATTCATCTACATTAATTTCGGCAGAGAAGGTGTCTGTAATTTGATGGCTCTGATGAATGTTTTGCATTTGTCTTTGAATCTCTTCTTTTTGAGGTCGCTTGCGGAAAATGAGGAAAGGTAAACCAATCAGGAATGGAACTACATCACCAATCCACCATCCTAAATGAGCAAAAGCAACGACTTTTAATGTGTTTTCTTTTCCACCCAGCAGAGTTGCAAACACAATTTCGCGGATACCTTCCCCTCCAATAGAAGGTCCTAATACCGTTCCATAAATCATTAACGGACTTGCAAATAAAACATCCCAAAGGCTGGTATTCTCAGAACGAAGAGCCATCATAGTCCCAAAATACATAAAACAGGCGCTTAAATGAACAGCCAGTCCGCATAAGATTGCTAAGAGGAGATATTTTCTATGGCCTGCATAGGCAGTTGCAGACGAGCCTAAACGGTTTAGGAGATTCTTTACTTTCTGAGGCACAGGAATGGAGTACAAAATGAATTGAATGATATAAGGTTGAATAAGTAATGAAAGGAAGAAGAGGACAGATAAACCCAATATAAGGAGAATGATAAGTAATATTAACGTATTAAATTTCAATAATCGAAAACCCAAAGGGAAAGTCAAAAAGACAAGGGTTGTTAATGATATAAACCCAATAATTTTCTCGATGAAAATAACAGTAGTACAGCGAACAATATCCCCCGTGTAACGGACAGAATCATATAGACGGTACCCATCTAAACCAATGGTGCTGGGTAAAAAAATACCAATGGTACGGCCGATAAACCAACTTTGGGTCATATATGAAAATGGTATATATAGATTTTGGCCATTCAAAAGTATTTTCCATCGAATAACTCCACACATGATTCCACCAAGCCGTATAAATAGTGCAAATAATATCCAAGGGATAGCATGAGATGGATTTAAAGAACGGATTTCGTTTATCAAAGAAGATGGTTTTATTCCTCCGAAGGTGTTAGGTGATAGACCAAAAGTTTCAGGCCAGAAAAGCAATACAAATAGTCCAAAAGTAATAATAAATTTTATCAAGGTGATTATTACTCTTTTCATGAAACATTCCTTATATATAGGCACAAAAAAAGAAATGGCAAAATTATAGCAATAAAGAATACTAAATATGTGTTCTTGTTCTCAATGTATAACTTTATGTCTT
>JAIWNQ010000190.1 GCA_020216745.1 Candidatus Hydrogenedens sp. | reverse complement strand
ATAATCTTTTTATCTGGTTTGCGATAGTTTTATCCTTTTGAATAAAATCTGACATACTTTTTAATTCAATTTGTATTCCAAAAATTTAATGTTTAATTTACTTCTGTGAATAACAATCTACTTGTTAATTTGTCAAAGTTTCAAAGTTCATTTAACCTTATTGAGAAAGTGGCGGATGCACTTCGTTCCTGTAGTACCGATAAAGGTAAAATAAACAGATATGAAGTGTATGTTGATGATTATGATTTGTTAGAAGAATTATGTTCGATACAACATATAGGAAGATATTATTGGTCTTCACGAGATAATACATTTGAAATGGCTGGCTGGGGTGAAGCGGATGTTGTTGTATCAAAAGAAGAAACATACAGTTTTTCATATAATGAAGTATTTAGTAAACTTCAAGAAAAGATATCATTGAAATCACCAACACTTCGATATTATGGCGGGTCTAAGTTTCAGCCGTTAGATAGTAGAGGGAAACGATGGAACGTATTTCGGGCATATCGTTTTGTCGTTCCTCGGGTTGAACTATTCCGAGACAATTCTGGAACGAGACTTGTTGCTAATATTGTTGGTGGAGATGCATCATTTGAATTAGAACAATTTCTCGATATGCTGAAATGCTTAAAGGTATGGTTACTTAATGAGTCGTTGTGTGAAGAATCAGAGCCTTATATATTTTTTAACCGCATTGATTGTCCTTCGAAACATGAATGGACTGAATTGGTTAACAGGGCATTAATAGCCATTGACAGAGGTTCTTTTGAAAAAGTGGTATTAGCAAGAGAATCTACGTTTGAGTCAAACCGTTACTTGGATCCCGTCTCTATTCTTAGAAAGGTATCAAAAGATGCCTTTCGATGTTATCATTTTTGTTTCAATCCTTCACCTGATAGAGGATTCATCGGTGTTTCTCCGGAGCGTCTTTACTATCGTGTTAGCACGTATATGGAGACGGAGGCATTAGCAGGAACGATTCCACGTGGTAAAAATGAAGATGAAGATTTACAATTGAAGTCCGTGCTATTAACTAATAAGAAGGAGCGAATGGAACACGAGATTGTTGTTAATATGCTTAAAAATAATATGGAACAGCTGTGTTGTAATTATGAATATGATGTAAAGCCTCAGGTTATTACCTTATCAACGGTGCATCACTTATATACGTATTTTCGAGGAATATTAAGAGCCTCAGTGACTGATAGTGATATTTTAGAATTACTACATCCAACCCCAGCAATTGGAGGTTACCCAAAAAGTTCTGCATTAGAATGGATAAAAAGAGAAGAACCAATAGATCGTGGTATTTATACAGGACCTGTTGGTTGGATTTCTTATGACTCAGCAGAATTTTGTGTAGGGATACGTTCCGCTTTAGTTCAAGGCAATCACATCTCCCTATATTCAGGAGCAGGAATTGTGATTGGTTCACAACCTGAATCTGAATGGTACGAACTTGAAAGTAAGATTAAGGGATACATTAATGTCTTGGTTTGTGAAAATAGTCAAGTCCAGAAATAATCATAATGTTGGAGATGCTATATGAAACATATCCTTGAAGCACCGAATATGAACCATTTATGGGCACGATTATTAATTGAAGAATTAAACAGAAATGGTATCTGTGGTTATTGTATTTCCCCTGGTTCACGGTCTACGCCATTGGCACTTGCAGTATCAGAACAAAAGGATGTGGTCCACCATGTGCATGTAGATGAGCGTGGAACAGGGTTTTATGCCTTAGGTTGGGCAAAAGCAGTTGGTAAACCAGTAGCCCTTATCTGCACCTCAGGTACTGCTGTGGCAAATTATTATCCTGCTGTTGTAGAGGCATTTTTAGCACGGATACCACTTATTATTCTCACAGCAGACCGTCCTCCCGAGTTACTTCAATGTGGTGCAAATCAGGCAATCGAACAGGTAAATATTTTTGGGGCTTATGTGCGTTGGTCGTTTACTCTGCCTTGCCCTGATTCTGCTATTTCTCCAGCAGTAGTTCTAACTACAGGTGGACAGGCAGTTTATCGTGCCTGTCGTGCACCATCAGGTCCTGTTCATATTAATTGTATGTTCCGTGAACCATTAGAACCGATAGTTATAGAAGGAGATGTTCCGAAGGATTATATGAAACCAGTGGATATATGGCTTACAAATAAGAAGCCATTTACACAATGGAACCTTCCAGAGACAAGGCTAACCACTGAACAAGAGATCTTTGTTTTGGGAAAGATGGAAACAGTACGAGAAGGTCTCCTGGTTATTGGCGAATTAAGGAAAGAGCAGGAAATTAAGTCCGCATATAATCTGGCAAAAGCATTACATTGGCCTGTTTTTGCAGATGTTACATCTGGTTTACGATTGAGTAGAAAAACAGAATTTTCCGTCCCTTATTATGACCAAATGTTACTCTTACCCGAATTTTATGAACGATTCAATCCACGCTTTGTTTTGCATATTGGCGGGACAATCACCTCAAAAAGGCTATTAGAATTTTTGGAGAGGAAACGTCCTGAATATATGTTGGTTGCAGACCACCCGTTAAGAACAGACCCTATACATCGCGTCTCGCATCGTTTTGAAACGGATATTACTTCTTTTTGTGCGTGGTTAGCACCTGCGATGAGTCGGCGAGATATTTATCCATGGGGATTAGAGACAGTAGAATGGTCAAATTGTTTAGAGAATATTGTTGAAGAATGGACATCAGAACAAAATGTGTTAAATGAAATAACCGTTGCACGATATATCTCCATGTGGAAACCTGAAAATACCGATTTGTTTTTAGGGAACAGTATGCCTATCCGCGACGCCGACATGTATGGTTCCAACTCAGGGTCTGATGGATTAGTTTTAGCAAATCGTGGTGCAAGTGGGATTGATGGGACTATTGCGACATCCGCAGGCATCTCATTCGCAAGGAAACGGATAGTTACCTCTGTTATTGGTGATTTATCTGCAATTCATGACCTGAATTCTTTGTCATTGTTAACAACCAAAGGTGTAAAAGTTATTTTGATAGTTATCAATAATGATGGAGGAGGTATCTTTTCATTCCTACCTATTTCAGCATACCCTGAAACATTCGAACGATATTTTGGTGTACCACATGGATATCATTTTGAAGCAGGTGCAAAAATGTTTGGGATTCATTATGCAATTACTGATGCACCTGAAGAGTTTAAAAAGATATATAGTGAGGCGATAAATAAAGAAGGTTCTACGTTAATTGAAGTGCCAACAAATCGACCCGAAAATTTGCAACTCCATAAGCAACTCCAAGAGCGATTAAAGAACGAATTACTAAAATGTATTCGTAAAAGTTAGGGCTATTTCAATAAATATCTACTCTACAACAAAGCCTTCTTTTTCGAGAAGTGTTTTTATTTCTTTTAGGAGTTTACCTTTGGCATAGAGCATTTGATTTTCAGATACGTGATGAAAAATATTAGAGAGCCGTTTCCTGTGGAGTAAGTCTGCAATGACAACAGAATCACTCGTTTCAATTAGGATAACGGGGCGAATCTTAACACGCTTTGCGGTATGCGACCAATCTTCAATTGTTGAAATCAGAATATCTGGAATATGTTGATTACGTGCCAGTTGTATTAATGACTGAATAAAATAATTGGGGTCTGCACCTCTTTGAAGTCCCCGTAAAAATGATTCTTTGGTCAATTTGTAGATAGTTACAGGCCCCGCAGAACTCTTCTTTTCTGTAAATAGTTCAATCCAAACTAATTTTATAGGGTCTGTTTCTACAGTTGGAGCGATAATCTCAAAATTAGGCTGGACTATAATTTCATTTTTGCGGGAGTATTGTTTTTTAAGATTTTCTGAGGGTTCCTCATTTGATAGAAGATATTCTCCCAAATCATTAATTTTTATATAAGTATTTTCCTTTACTGTGCCTATTTCAACAATGCCACTCCAATGATACAACCCTTTGATCGTAAGCATACATCCTTCTACATCATATTCCTGACTTTCAGGCTCATATCTCCATGCATCTAATTTTTCAACAATATGGTATTTTGATGAATCTAAATAAAGAGAAACGACCCGTTGTGAAAATTCTTTAAGAGAATACCATGTCTGAGGTTTCAGGGCTCTTAATTCTGTATTTATCACAGAGGCAAGTAAATCGGTTCTATGTTTTTTCATTAGGTTAACGATGGCTTTCTGCCTTTCAAGGAGTGTTAATTTCGATACTTCTTCGAGATTAGCAACACGTATTGTGTCATCTACCTGGGCAGTCCATCCTAATTCCTCAGCCATCCATAAGTATGAATGTACTGAGACCCCAGTATCTGCTGAATCGTCTTGATAAACACGTTGGCTATCTGTTTTTGAAATCTGACCAGAGGGAGTTAAATGGAGAGGTGTCACTGCAATATCGGCAAGGAGCTTCGACATTTTTTCTGCTAACTGAATTCCATAATTTATAATTTTGGTTGGTCTAACTTTGGCTGGCTCCATCGCCTGCTTAAAGTGCTCTTTCAGATTTTTTATTTTTTCCTTGTGATGTCGGATTTCAGCCAGAATGGCAATGTGTCGGTTCAACTTATTTTGTCCGTTGAAACGGAACAGTTCAAAAAGAACGAACTGATTTAATAGTTCTTCGAGGGAATCTTCTATTTCTGAATTGCTGTAATTTGAAAACTTCTGACGTATTTGGGATATGGGCAATATTCCCATTTTGTTTTGCCAGACGAAATCAAAAATTTCTTTGGCTAAGTCTGAAAAAAATCCACTTGCAACATATTCAAGAACAGAATCTGGTGTTTTGTAAATCTTTGATACCAAATCATGAGCCAACGAACTCCAGCCTACTACACGATTTACTCGCAGTTTCTGTTCTAATTCTCTACGTTCTGCGTTTGACAGTTCCTGTATCGCCTTAAATATAGATACAATATCTCCATGACTATTTAAGTTGTTGCGAACTCTTATTATGAGTGGAAGCGATTCTGGAACAATTTTTATTCGATTTAAATCGAAAAAGAAGAGTTTTGGGTATTTTTTGTAAAGGTAATTTACGGTTTCTTCCGTTATTTCAAGTCGATTCGCTAAATAATGAGATGTCAGACCACCACGGCTATTTGCAAGAAGTTCTAAAGCCATATTAAAAGCCGTTTGATCCATGCCTTCAAATACAGATAGGAGAGAAATACTATACCTCATCAATGCACGCCTTTATAAACTTATTTCCTTGCACCAGGTAAACATAACATTATATAGTAAATACATAATTAGTTCAAATTACGTTACATTTTGAATATTCCCAGGATAAAGGAGATTATTAGATGAGTTTTATTATTTTGCCAAAAATTACATTCAGAAGAAGATTGTCTTTGTATTGTTTCTATGCTGTAGTTTTAACTGTTCTAATATTTTCGATAGGTTGTGCTCATTGCAAGGAGCAGATGTTGTATAGGCAGAAAGCGGGAATGTGTACAGGTTTTATTAATAAGACTCTGGATAACGGTAAATTAATGAAAAGATATGTTGTATATGTCCCGTATGGTTATCAGCCTGATACTAAAATACCTATGATTTTATTTCTCCATGGAGCAGGTGAACGTGGTCAAAATGGATTGTTGCAAACAGAAGTAGGGCTTGCTACTTCAATTCGACGGCATCCAGAACGGTGGAATGCCATAGTAGTATTCCCTCAATGTCCTGCAGGTAGATTTTATAACGAAATGGTGGATGATATTGATATGTGTGTTGAAAAAACGCGAAAAGAATATAACATTGATGATAAAAGAATATATCTGACGGGATTATCTATGGGTGGTTTCGGAACGTGGATTTATGGTGCGAAACGTGCAGATTTATTTTCTGCATTAGTGCCTATCTGTGGTGGTGGTGAATTATCATTTATTAAACAGAGATTAGGGAGAGAAGATATTCCGGACGAAACCCCGGAGGAAGTAACGCAGAGGATTCAAATACTAAAGGAAATGCCAATATGGGCATTTCATGGTGCAGATGATGATGTTGTTCCCGTGGAATGCACTCGAGATTTTGTTAAAAAGATAGTGGATGCTGGCGGAACAAAAATAAAGTACACTGAATATCCGGGAGTGAAACATAATAGTTGGGTTAAGGCTTATGAAGAGATAGAACTTCCTCAATGGTTGTTTTCACAACATAAGTAAGCGTAGTCAAATATGATATATTGTTAATCGTTTATCGTTGTGTAATTGTCAAATAATTCACTTACATATAGGTAAAGTAACTATGTTTAGTTCTAAAAAGAAAGGATTACGGTCTTTTCGAAGTGTTTTAATCCTGCTTATAGTTATTTTGGTGCTTCCACTCATTATCCTGTTTATTGTAAAAGAGTATTTTGCTGCACCACCGATTTGTTTTGAATATGATAATATAATCAGAAGAACACGTTCTTCTGAAAATGGATATGTGTATTACGTTGCTGCAAACAACCTCGCAGAGAGACTTACTCGTGGGTATTTCCGCACAATGAAATGGAAACAATTTATTTCTGATATTACAGACAAATATGTCCTTGAACAAATGGATAGTAAAGATATCATAATGGATGTGGTGGAATATCTTCGCTATTACAAACTTTTAGTCAGTGAAAAATGTATTTTAGGAGAATTTGATTCATATTCGAAACATAAAGATTGGTTCAATATTCCTGCAAATCCTAATCCCCAAGGAAAATCCATAGGAGAGATAGCAAAACAAATAGGAGGCATTGCTATTTATCCAGAGCATAATTGGAAAGAGGATCTCTTACAGCATTCTCACTCTGTTTTAGATAATATCAAGAAAGCCAATCAAAGTAAGTATGTTATACCTTATTTTGTTATGAAAGAAGGTAAATTTATTAACCTATTTGATTATGAAATACTACTTATTGAGTTGGCAAACATTCTTATCTATTTAGAGCAAGGAGACTATGATTCAGCCTTAGAATGGATACAGGGATTCCATTATTTAATTTATAGGTTGGGGGTATATTCTATAGATAATCAAGTATCATTACAATTTTTATATGTTGTAGATACAATACTATCTTATCCTGGTTTACCTGACTCTTTTTATAATGATTTATTATGTTTATTGATAGAGACAAAAGAGTCGGTTAAATCGATAGATTTCAGATCAGTATACTTAAGATATATTTTTGAACTTGAGTCAGCATTTGTCAGTTATAATGAAGGTTTGACTGACCAAAATCCAATAAATGGAATCCAAAATTCATTTAAAGTCTTTTTTGCATACACCAATACTGCTCGTCTATTAGAGAAGTATGGAAAAACTTTTGAGGCATCAACATGGGAAGATGTTGAAAAAGCGGTATTATATAAACAAGGAAAAATGAGTGAGGCAATAGAAGAGATAAGAATAAATAATGCAAAATATAATTTATATCATTTCCATTGGTTGTTTAATTCTGGGGAACTCTGGGAAAGTATTTTGAGGCAACGAAATACAGTTTTATCTGCAATATATGGGTCTATTATAAAAGTATTATTGGAAAAATACCGGATAAATAACGGGAATTATCCTGCCTCTTTAAATGATGTTGTTGGGTCATATTTGTCAGATGAAGAAATAAAATGGATATTAACCTACCTTGAAATACAACTTTCCCAGTGGAAATATTATATTGATTATTATCCTTTTCCCAAACTACAAAGTACGCCAGATAAACGTACTCCCAATAGAGATGCTTACCGAATAAGGACAAGTAACTGAACGGGAAATAGGAATATACAGTAGTTGAAACGGTATTAACTCTATTTGCTATAAAGACATAGAGATATGTAAAGTTAAAGGATAGCAAAATGTGTTCAATAGAGTGTTGTATTGTCCAATGAGTACATAAAAGTAATGAATAAAGGAAAGATAAATGTCTCAATTTACATTAATTGATTGGTGTGTCCTAATAATTTATTTTTTGTCCATGGCAGCAATGGGACCTTTATTTGCCCATCGTGGAAAAAGTACGGAAGGCTATTTTCTTGGGGGTAGGTCTTACCCAGGCTGGCTTATAGGCTTGTCTATGTTTGCTACGAGTATCAGTTCCATTACTTTCGTTGCCTATCCAGCAGATGCATATAAAACAGCATATTTACGCTTTTTATTATGTTTAATGCTTCCAGTTGGTGTATATTTAGCCAGTTTGATATTTCTACCGTTTTACCGTAAAGCAGGGATTGTATCCGCTTTTGAATATCTTGAAGGGCGGTTTGGACCTGGTACCCGTGCTTATGCGGCCACTGCATTTGTTATTGGGCAATTAATTCGGATTAGTTTAATCCTGTATCTTGTGAGTTTACTTGTCTATGAGATGACGCACTTAAATCCGTATTTATGTGTACTTATCGGGGGAATTGTTACATCCTTTTACACTGTGTTGGGTGGTATTGAGGCAGTTATCTGGACAGACTTTATACAATCATTTCTATTATGGGCAGGTGGCTTTGTATGTTTAGGAATGGTCTTATATAGTATCCCTGGCGGACTGGGGACGGTACTTCATGAAGCCATGGCAGATGGGAAATTTATGTTAGGAGATTTAAACCCTGCAACAGGTGCTTTAGAACCTGCAAAATGGGGCTTTTCGCTATCAGAAAAGACGATTCTCATGCTCCTTATAATGGGAGTTGCCCAGTGGTTGACGGAATATAGTAGTAATCAGAATGTAATACAAAAATATGTTGCAACAAAGAGTGAAAAAGACGCTTTTAGTGCTATATGGATTTGCTGTCTATGTAGTGTGCCAACCTGGGGCTTTTTTATGTTCCTTGGTACAAGTCTGTATGTATATTACAAGATTTTTCCAGACGCACAGGCTCATGCAATGTTGACAGGACAGGCAAAGGCGGAACAGATATTACCCTATTTTGTAATTAATGTATTACCGACGGGACTTTCAGGATTGGTGATTGCAGGTGTTCTTGCTGCAGCGATGTCTTCCCTGTCTTCCAGTATTAATGCTATCTCGGCAGTAAGTATTGTGGATATTTACAAACGACACTTTGTAAAAGGGCGTTCAGACCAGCATTATGTATGGGCGGCAAAAACAATATCCATCATTAGTTCTTTGATTATGATTGGAGGGGCTTTCCTTCTTTTAATAGCAGAAAGTAAAACATTACAGGATACCGCAACAAAACTCGCATCAATTACAGGTGGAGGACTTTTGGGACTGTATGTCTTAGGTTTCATGACCAAACGTGGAGATGGGAGGGCAGTTTTTGTGGGTATCATTATTACTGTTTTGTTTTCAACCTATATTGCCCTAATAGAATTAAAATTGATTACAAAAGATTTGTTTATGAGCTGGGGTTTGTCTGAAGGTGTGAGTAAATTCCTTGCTCAGCCGATGGATACTTATTACGCAGGTTTGACAGGAAATATTATCATCTTCATTATTGCTTATGTTTTGGCAATTACTCTATTACCCGAGAAGCCGAGAGATTTAAAAAACCTGACGATATGGACACGCAACTAAATATATTTATGGATAATTGTAACAAATATATTTTTATGGGGTTTAATTAATAAAAAATTAGCCCTATAATTGTAAAGGAATTTATAATGACGAAGACCTTTTTATCGAGGCGTGATTTTCTTTCAACCTCATGTATTTTGGCTTCTATAGGTCCTCTGGCTTTTATTCGTTCCGCTTATACTGATACAGGAAGAGAAGAGGCAAATCTTAAAGGTTTTATTATTTCGGATGCCCATTTTGGTTGGGATAATCCTAAACAGCCATCTGTAGAAGTGTTAAAGAAAAATATGAATAATATCCTAAATACTTTCCCTAATTTAAATTTACTGATTGATACAGGGGATGCTCATCATAATACCGCAAAAATAGAAAACTTGGCGGAATGGATACAGGTTGTTTCGGAAGGTTGTGGAGTGGTGCCCCTTTTTTATGTGCCTGGCAATCATGAGATTTCTCACAACAACCGTGAAAACAGGGAATTACGTTCCGCATGCTTGGGTAGTT
>JAIWNQ010000189.1 GCA_020216745.1 Candidatus Hydrogenedens sp. | reverse complement strand
AAGCATATATTTATACAGACCCACCTCTTGCGGTTCGCATTCGTATTGAACCAGAGAAATGCACATTGAACCTAAAAAAAGCGATTGTAGCCACAACAAGAGATGAATTCGAGTATGTGATTCCGTATAAAGATGCTGAAGAAATGATAAAAAACTTTATTACAGGATATATTATCGAGAAAACAAGACACATTGTGGTCTATGAAGGACAACGTTGGGAAATAGATGAATTTTGGGGGGCAAATAGTGGGTTGATTATTGCAGAGATAGAATTGAAAGATGAAGGAGACGAAATAGCCATTCCCCCATGGTTAGGTAAAGAGGTAAGCCATGATGCACGATACCTTAATTCTTACCTATGTAAATATCCATATACATTATGGCAAGAGAATAAATAATATTTTAAAGCCTCTAAATAAAATAAATCACTTAAAAATACATAATTTAAACAGTTGTCTCATATGAATATACAAAGTTCAATACTTGTTTTCCGTACATAGTTTATAGATGAATTTTTATTCTAATGTTGTCAGAATTTATGTTTATATTCATACATGTCATGTAAGACTAAAAACGATTGCATCAACATCCATATCAGCACATCTGTTTCATTCTATTAAGAACTATGCGGGTACCATCTTTTCATGGTAAGAATTTCCTATGGCACTGATTCACAAGGATTTATCAATGAATGTGAGTAATAAGAGCGATTTGTGAATCGCCTTTGCTGTTTATTCTTTTCGTGAGGTTTTGCGGTAGATATGGGTACTTTTTCCGAGTAATGCACCAGCAGATTCCATGATAGTTTCGCTGAGTGTCGGATGTGGGTGTATTGTTAGATCGAGGTCTTCGAGTGTCGCTCCCATCTCTATTGCCAATGTGGCTTCGCCGATGAGTTCACCTGCATTGGCTCCAACGATACCACACCCAAGAATCTGTTGCGTTTCTGCATGGGTTATGAGTTTTGTCAATCCCTCTCCACGGAACATAGTCATAGCCCTACCTGAGGCAGACCACGGAAATCTTGATACTTGAACGGGTATATTTTTTGAGCGGGCTTGTTCTTCGGTAAGCCCGCACCATGCAATTTCAGGGTCTGTGAAAACGACTGCAGGGATGGCTTGTGGTTCAAAGGCAACATTCTTGCCAGAGATAATCTCAGCGACGGTTCGTCCTTCATGTGTTGCTTTATGGGCTAACATAGGTCCGCCTGCAACATCGCCAATAGCAAAGATATATGGGTCCGTTGTTCGTCTTTGTTCATCCACACGGATAAAACCTTTCTCGTCCACAGACACATTCGTATTTTTTAAGCCCAAACCACTACTGTTGGGTTTCCTCCCTACAGATACAAGGACCTTATCAAAAATCTGCTGTGGTTTTTTAATATCCGATCCTTCCAGTTCAACAGAGATACCTTTCTTTTGCGGTTTTAATTGTTTGACCAGTGTTTTTAAGTGGATTTGATGTAAAACTTTTTCTAAATGTTGTTCTAACGGACGTACCAAATCACGGTCTACACCAGGCAGAAGCCCATCGGTAACCTCCACAAGGGTTACTTCAGAGCCTAAAGTAGCATAGACAGTACCTAATTCCAGCCCGATATATCCTCCACCGATAACTAACAAGCGTTCTGGTATCTCCTCTATGTTAATAGCGGTATTGGAATTCATAATATCTGGTGAATCAATAGGCTGTCCGAATAATGCAGGTCTTGACCCAGCAGAAATGACAGTATATTCAGCATTGATGCGTAATTCACGCCCATCCATTAAAAAGACTTCTAATGTATTTGAATCCAGAAAACTGGCTCGTCCCTGAATATAATTAATATTCCGCAACTTTGTTAATTGCCCTAAACCACCTGTTAAGTGTTCAACGACACCCTGCACGTTTTTTCGTATTTTATCAATATCTAATTTTGGTTTTTGGAAGTGAACACCGAATTTTTCCGCCTCTAATGCATTGGAAATCACATGGGATATGTGAAGTAATGCTTTTGTCGGGATACAACCCCGATAGAGACAGGTTCCACCTGGATTTTTTTCTACATCAATAAGAACTGTTTGCAGTCCTAAGTCAGCACACATAAAGGCACATCCATAACCTCCAGGACCTGCACCAATAACTGCAACCTGTGTTTGGATTACTTCTGGCATAAGACCTCCTTTGTTTCAATGTTCTATTATTCAAAAAACATATTCCATGGATTTTCAAGAGCATTACAAATCCATCGAACGAAGCGAGCGGATTCCGCACCATCAATAACACGATGGTCATATGACAAACTTAAAGGTAGCATGAGTTGGGGGACAAATGTCCCATTTTGGTATATAGGTTCCATACTGGAACGGGACATGCCTAAAATAGCCACCTGTGGTGCATTTACAATCGGTGTGAAACCAATACCACCTAAACCACCTAAATTGCTTATGGTAAATGTAGCCCCCTGTAATTCTTCTAAAGCCAATTTCCGTTGTCGGGCTTTCTCCGCTAATTGTGGTAGTTCAATGGAAAGTTTTTTAATTGATTTTTTATTCACATCTCGGATGACAGGAACCAGAAGCCCATATTCTGTATCTACCGCAACACCAATATGATAATATTTTTTATAGATAATCTGTTCTTTTTCGAGGTCAATACTGGCATTGAACTTTGGGAATTTTTTCAGTGCTTCTGCAACAACTTTTAATGTAAAAATAAGCATACTCAATCTGCCACCTGTGGATTGAATTTTCTTTGACCAAGCCTCACGAAGTTCTTCTAACTGCGTTATGTTAGCTTTATCAAAGTGGGTTACTTGTGGGGCGGACCAACTACGCATCATTTGTTCTGCAGTTTTTTTGCGAATGGTGCTCATCGACTCAATTACGATAGGTCCCCATGAATCTCTGGAAGACGACCCCTCTACTTCCTCTACAATTTCGGATGCAGGTATATCGTGTTTTATTTCCGATTCTACCACATGTATACCTTCTGTCTTCCTTTTATGATATGCCATAACATCTTCTGCAGAGATTTTCCCTGATGGGTCAGATGCAGGGACATCTTCCAGTGAAATTCCTAATTCGCGTGCCAATCTGCGAACCGATGGAGGAGCCAGAATGGGAATATCTGATTTTGGTTTTTGACCTGTTCCTACAGAAATTGAAGTAGGTCGTAGTGGTGTAGGTTTCTCAACAACAGGAGGGATGGGTGTTTCCTTCTGAAGAGGGGGTGTTTTTTCTACTATGGGTGTGGCTACAGGTTCAGGAGGTGCTGTGCCTACCCCTGTTTGTTCATCTATAGTGAAAATCAAGATGCCAGGCTTTACTTTTTGCCCCTCCTTTACATGAATTTCTAATATTTTACCATCCAGCGACGAAGGTATTTCTGCTACCGCTTTATCCGTTTCGATTTCTAGGACTGTTTGCCCTTTACGGATGGTATCTCCAACTTTCACTAAAATCTTGCCGATAGTTGCTTCTGCAACATTTTCCCCTAATGAGGGCAATCTAAATTCCTTTGGCATAGTATATTCCTTTTTTAATCATATTTTATAAGTCCATAGGATACTTTTTATTTGTAGGGATACCTGCATCCCGCATGTATTTTTTTACTATGTTCACATCTATTTTTTTGTTTTGAGCCAACGCAAACAATGCAGATAACACGATATAACGGCTATCTACTTCGAAATAATCGCGTAGGGCTTCTCGTGTGTCAGAACGCCCAAAGCCATCTGTTCCTAACGATATAAATGTTTGTGGAACCCATCGAGCTATGCTGTCTGGGACAAGTTTTACATAATCAGAAACGGCAATGGTCGCATTTGCTTTGTTGTTCAAACATTCAGTTACATAGGGAACTTTTTTTGTAGATGTTGGATGTAGCCTATTCCATCGTTCTGTTTCCAGTGCATTTTCACGAAGCATTTTGTAACTTGTGGCACTCCATACATCTGCAGAGATATTAAACTTCTCTTCCAGTATGGTTTGTGCTTTTAGTGCCTCATTAAGTAATGAACCACTGCCTAACACATTTACTTTTATTTTCGATTTTTTCAAAGAAGAAGGTTGGAATAGGTATAACCCTTTGATAATCCCCTCGCGTATTTTCTTTCCCGACGGGATAGGTGGCATGGTATAGTTTTCATTGCCGACGGTTAGATAATAAAAAACCGATTCCTGCTTTTCATACATGCTACGGATACCCTCTTGCACGATAACCGTTATTTCATAGGCATACGCAGGGTCATACGCACGAAGGCAGGGAACAGACATTGCCATAAGATGGCTATGACCATCTTGATGTTGCAAACCTTCACCAGCGAGAGTTGTTCTACCTGCTGTGCCACCTACAAGGAAGCCACGTACCTTCATATCCGCAGAAGCCCAGATTAAATCACCAATCCGCTGAAATCCGAACATGGAATAGAAGATGAAGAATGGAATAGTATTAATCCCATGACTCGCATAAGCAGTACCCGCAGATATAAAAGAAGCCATTGAACCTGCTTCAGAAATCCCTTCTTCGAGGATTTGTCCGTCTGTCGCCTCTTTGTAATACAAAACCGATTCTGAATCTACAGGCTCATATTTTTGCCCTTGTGAGGAATAAATTCCTATTTGTCGGAACAATCCTTCCATACCGAAAGTGCGTGCTTCGTCTGGCACGATCGGAACGATTAATTTGCCAATCCGTTCATGTTGTAATAATTTTCGTAAAATAGAAACAAATGCCATTGTTGTGGATACAGGGCGAGGTGTGCCTTTATAAAATTCATCAAAGAGTTCGTTTTCAGGTGCGGGTAAAGGTGGTGCCAATACTTCGCGATGGGGCAAATATCCGCCTAATGCCTTACGTCGCTCTTGCAGGTATATCATAGCAGGATGGTCTTCAGGTGGTTTGCAAAACGGGGCAAAAGCAATCTCATCATCGGAGACAGGAATACCAAACCGTGCTCGAAATTCACGTAATTCGTCTTCATTCAATTTCTTTTGCTGATGGGTTATATTCTTCCCCTCCCCACTTTCACCGAGCCCATATCCTTTGATTGTTTTTGCCAATATTACGGTGGGTGCCCCTTGTGTCCGTAATGCGTGATAATATGCGGAATATACCTTTACCGGGTCATGTCCACCTCTACGCAATTGGCGTAATTGTATATCTGAAACCTGTTCGAGATACGGAGCCAGACGAGGTTCATGTTCTATCATTTTTTTGCGAATATATTCCCCGGATGAAACAGAAAATTTCTGATACTCACCGTCTACAATATCACCTAACGCATTTACCAATAGTCCATGCTCATCCTTCTCAAACAGCGGGTCCCAATCACTGCCCCATATCACCTTAATTACATTCCAACCTGCACCGCGGAATATGGCTTCTAATTCTTGTATGATTTTCCCATTTCCACGTACGGGGCCATCCAAACGTTGTAAATTGCAATTGATAACGAAGATAAGATTATCTAATTTTTCGCGACTGGCTAAACTAATAGCACCTAATGTCTCTGGCTCGTCTGTTTCCCCGTCACCCAAGAATGCCCATACATAACCACCATTTTTAGGTTTCAAACCGCGGTTTTCTAAATATTTGTTAAACCGTGCCTGATATATCGCCATAATAGGGCCCAAGCCCATAGATACGGTTGGAAATTGCCAGAACCCAGGCATAAGTCGTGGATGTGGATATGACGGTAGACCACCATCTTTACTTAGTTCGCGTCGAAAATTTTTCAGGTCATTTTCAGAAAGTCGTCCCTCCAAATAAGCTCGGGCATATATTCCAGGTGCTGCATGCCCCTGAAAATAGATCAAGTCTCCTCCATAGTCTTCAGTTCGTGCCTTGAAAAAATGGTTAAATCCTATCTCATATAAAGTGGCTACGGAAGCATAAGTAGATATATGTCCCCCAATGCCATCTGCTTCACGGTTTGCACGAACCACCATAGCCATCGCATTCCAGCGGATATACGACTTTATAATTCGTTCTAATTCACGGTCACCTGGATATTCCGGCTGTTCTGACACAGGGATGGTATTCACATACGGTGTAGTTGCGGGGCAGGGTTTACGAATCCCTAAGAGATATGCATAATCCTGTAGCCGTCGAATCAGATTTGCGGTCACTTGAGGACCACGTTCTTCTAAATAGGCTTTTAATGCATCAATCCATTCCTCATCAGGAAAAGAGAAACCATCTATTTCATTATACCTCTCACCTGTATGCTCAAGGTTGCTCATATTAACGTCCCCTGTGTTTCTTATTATTTTACAAAATATTAACCATTAATTAACTAATTATACTAACAAATTAATTCATTATTTTATTTATTGAGTATCTTTCCCAAAAAATAAATTATTGTTGTTTACTTTTGCTACGAAACTGCGTTATAATTATGAACATATGTTCATAATAAATTATGAAGATTAAAAGGAGTTTTAATGGCAAGACCCTATTGCTCAAGAAGATTGAATGCATGTCCTCCTATTGAGGAATTCATCCCTTTTGAGCAGGAAAGTGCGAAAAGGGAACCTGTATTATTGTCTCTTGATGAGTTTGAAGCACTTCGCCTTGCAGATTATTTGGGAATGTATCATGAAGAGGCGGGGCAAGAGATGGGAGTCTCTCGGCCAACATTTTCCCGAATTGTTGAACAAGCACGACATAAGGTTACTATAGCACTTGTTGAAGGACGGCCTATACGAATAACAGGAGGCCCTGTCGATTTTGTTTGTAGACAAAAAAGTCGTGGAAGTGGTAGGCATTGCCACAGGCATTGTAAAAGAAAGGCTTATTTATTGGAATCAGACCAATATCAAAATGAAAGCAAACAATAAACTTTAATGATAAGGAGATTAACAATGAGAACCCAAAGACATTTTGCTAATTCATTTAATAATTGTGGACAATTTCGTTTCGGTGGTGGTCAGGGTTGGAGATGGATGTCTCCAAACAACCCAGCACCTAACCCACCGGAAAGCGATTTGTCGAACAAAACAATAGAAGCCTCCGAATGGACTTATATTGGTCCATGTCGCTGTGGTAGAGGTCCACATGCATTTTATCGCAATTCCAGAGGGAATATCCTGCATGCATCAAAGGTAAAAAACATAGAACCGTAAAAAAATCACTAATCCTAAATTTGAAAGGAACTATTATGAAAGTTGCTATTCCAACAAATGATAAAAAAAATATTTCAGCACATTTTGGGCGAACGAAAGGTTTTTTAATTGTCGATATTGAAAACGGTAATATCGTAAATGAAGAGTACATCCCGAATACGATTACTGGGCATGCTCAGCATCCACATGATATAGAACATTCACAACCGCATTCCCATGAGCATAATCATTCCATAGATACGCATGAACAAGTAGCACAACGATTTGCGAATATTGATGTAGTTATCGCGGGTGGAATGGGATATGGAATGAAAAGCAGGTTCGAGTCTGCTAATATAAGAACGATAATCACATCTGAAAAAGACATAAAGACAGCCCTTGAGCATTTCATAAACGGGACATTAAAAAACGAAGAAAATTTAACATGTCACCACCACTAATGTGGCTTCAAATGATGTGTTACTTTCAAATTTCCGTTAAGAGTTTGCCGAATTTGTTGTTGGGGTCTCTTTCGAGTATTTTTTTGCCAATTTCGTGCGCTTCTTCTTTTTTTCCCAATTGTTTAAGACAGATACCTTGTTTGTTCCATACAGTGATGATATTAAACCATTCATGATAAAAGTAGTAGGTTCTATTTTTATCTATTTGGCTTTCGACTTTACGGAAT
Organism: Candidatus Hydrogenedens sp.; assembly: GCA_020216745.1. Taxonomy (GTDB): domain Bacteria; phylum Hydrogenedentota; class Hydrogenedentia; order Hydrogenedentales; family Hydrogenedentaceae; genus Hydrogenedens. The sequence continues at coordinate 2,221 of JAIWNQ010000189.1, read as the reverse complement.
AGTTCCAAGGCTTTGTTGTAAAATTCACCTAATAGTGATATTTCGCCTCTTATGTAGTAACTTTCAGGTTGTTCTGGTGCTACTTCCGTTGTTTTTTCTAATAGTTCCTCTGCTTTTTTAAAATGTTCTTCTGCTTGTTCGAGGAATCCTAATACTTTTTCTGTTTTTGCAAGCATGAATAAAGCCATAAAGTGGCTACCCCCTAATTTAACGGATTGATTTGCCCAGTCATAAGCAGAATCCCATTTTCCCTCTGAAAAGTCGCAAATTGCCAAACCTAATAGGGATTTACCGTGGTGAGGTCTTAAAGTGATTGCTTTTTGGAAGATATTGTAGGCATCTTTTATGCGGTTTTGACATAGATAGGTAAAACCCAAATCGGTTAAAGATGGGATATGTTCTGGTTGGAGGTGAATGGCTTGTTCAAGAAGTTCTTGGGACTTTTGTAAATTTCCAGAACGTAGAAGGCAACGGCCTAATTGGTATCGTGCAAGATGTGAATCTGGACTTAGTTTGAGTGATTGGGAAAGAAATTTTTCTGCGGTTTCCAACTCACCTTTCATTAATGCAGTTAATCCCCGATCGTATAATTCATCAAAGGTATTTTGTTCATAAGACATGCGTTCTTTCTCCTAACAATTACCGTTTAGCCTTGCATTATCCGTGAAAGTGCTTGCCGTATTGAGTCTTCAGGTATATTAGAGATAATTGTGACTTCTCCTATTTTCTTTGGCAGGATGAATCTTAATTTTCCGACTTTTGTTTTTTTGTCACGATACATGGATTGAATTACTTTGTCCACAGGAATATCCTGCCATGCAACTGGTAAATTGTATTTACGTAAGACTTCGCGATGTAATTTGGGGATTTCGTCGTTAACATAACCCATAAGGACTGCCAATTCTGCGGAAGATACCATTCCAATAGAAACTGCTTCGCCGTGAAGGAATTTTTGGTAATTTGTTACGGATTCGAAAGCATGACCGAAAGTATGCCCATAGTTCAAGTATGCACGGATATTTTGTTCTTTTTCATCCTTCATAACGATATCCGCTTTTATTTCACATGAGCGAACAATGGGATATGTTAATGCTTCTAAATTTTTATGTAACATCATCTCTGCATGTATTAAACAGTATTCGAAAAGTTCTTGGTCAGCGATAACTCCATGTTTAATAATTTCTGCAAAACCTTCACGATAGATGCGTTCAGGTAGTGTTTTTAGAAAGTTAAGGTCTATTAAAACAAGTTGAGGTTGATAGAATGCCCCTAAAATATTCTTGCCTAATGGGTGATTTACGCCTGTTTTTCCACCGATGCTTGCGTCCACCTGTGAAACAATAGTTGTTGGGATTTGTATGAACGGTATCCCACGCATATAGGATGATGCAAAGAAGCCCGCCACATCTCCAACAACACCTCCACCCATAGCAATAATTCCACTTGAGCGGTCTAACCCTCCTTCTAACATAGTAGTGCATATATGTTCAATTTGTTCCAATGTTTTATATTCTTCACCTGCAGGTAAGATATGAATTACATATCCTTGTGGGCAAGCTTTCTTTAATACTTGCTCGCATATATCTAAGTAATACTTCGCCACCTGTTCGTCTGTAATCAAGCCAACTTTCCCTTTCCAGTCCAGACGAATGAGTTCATCTGCAAGCATAGAGAAAATATTCTGCCCTATATGAATAGGATATGTATGCCCAATCAGCTTGACCCAAACTGTTTTTGTATTTCCTATTTGTTTGCTCATAGATGTAGCTTTCAAATACACATAGGTTTTCAATTAGTGTTTCAACTTAATTGTTTTTCCAGTAATTGCGGATTTCTCTGCTGATAGGATAATTTCCAATGCCTTTTTCCCTTCTTCTGCGGTGCAATACGGAGGTTCTAAACCTAAAATAGCACGGACAAATGCACCACCTATGTCAATACCCCAACTGACATTGCTATATGGCTCTGGAAGTGGAAATACAATATCACATAATGGCTTTACTAAGTTTGCTACGACGGGCTTTTCGGGGTTTAAACCTACCTGAAGACTACCACGTTCGCAATGAAGTATGATGTAATCAGCAGACATTCCTTTTACTGTCCATGACGCTGATAATGTGCCTAACGTTCCGTCTGTAAATTTTAGTGCAGATACAAAATTATCCTCTACAGTTGCGTTTGGCTTTTCTAATCGGGCGAAGAATGCACAAATTTCTGCTAC
>JAIWNQ010000188.1 GCA_020216745.1 Candidatus Hydrogenedens sp. | reverse complement strand
TTCTTTTCCTGTTAGATACCGAATAAGGTCTGCCTTGTGAACACCTAAGTCTGCCATAGCCCCAAAGCGAGCCTCTTTTTTATTAAAGAACCATTTTCCAGTAGGGCTCCATTCTTCTGGCCCTGCATGTCCAAACATTGCGGTAACGTGGAGAATTTTCCCTAATATTCCACTTTCTACTACTTCTTTCGCTTTGCGATGTTCTGGGAAACGTCGTTGACTTTGATTCACCATCAGTAACACACCTGCTTTCTTTGCGGTGTCTATCATTTTTTGTGCTTCCTCTACGCTGGTTGCCATAGGCTTCTCTACCAAAACATGACACCCTGCTTTTATGGCACAGATGGTAGCAGGTCCGTGATACATATTGGGTGTGCATACTGAAACTGCATCAATGCCTCCATCCTTAAACATTTTTTGATAATCGGTATAAATGCGTGCTTTAGGTGCGAATTGTTCTGCCAATGCTTTTGCTTTCTTTTCATCTACATCACAAAATGCAACCAGTTCTGCCTGCGGACAGGCATGGTAATCAGGCACATGAACTCGTTCAGCTATTGCACCACAACCGATGACTCCAACTCGTACCTTCTTGCTCATGTAGATATCTCCTTCTAAACATTATTTTGTCATTTATCAATTTAAGTGGCTATTTTTTGTAAATTGACATTATTATCCCAAAAACGTATTCTATTTACATAATTTAACTTATTTAAATAAACCTATTAAATGATAAACCAAGGAAATAGAAAGGATATAAGAATGATTAGCAAACGAATTGTTTTTACAATTTCATTACTCTGCTTATGTTTTATTTTGGAGTTTCGGATTACCAGTAATAACCAGATTAAGAATTGTTCAGCCTTATGGCAAAAGAATTATAAAAATATTTTGAGTGGCTTTGGTAATATGTACAATTTTCATGTACTTCATGAACCTGATGCAGAATATCCATTCAAAGCATGGTTTTTTGGTTGGGCAGTTGAGGACTGCAATAGAAACATTCCTGACTTTAAGGGTTGTGATGCTATTTTTATGGCACGGTCAAAGAAATTGGAAGGACCATGGGAGGTATATTCGGGTGATAATACATGGGATATTACCTGCAATCCGAAGTTGTGGAAGCCGTTATTTAGTACTTCGGGAACCTATTTTGATGAATGGCATAATGGTGACCCATCTGTTATTAAAGTAGGGAATAAATACTACATGGCATATAGTGCTACTGGGCATGATAAAGACAGAATTCCTGCGGATACACCTAACGATACGGATGGCGATTTCTATTGTGTTATGGGTGCCGTGTCTGATGATGGGATACACTGGAAACGTTCGGAAAAGCCTATTTTGGAATATGTTGGCGAGTTAGGTTCCAAAGATAAGGCAGGAGATGTTACTTTATGGGGTACTTACCATCGTCCCTCAATTATGTATGAAGACGGCAAGTTTAAAATTTGGTTTGATTACTGGACACCACGTGGAACTGCAATGGGCTATGCTGAGAATCATGGAGATTTCATGAAGTCTGAAGATTGGAAATTGATTCGTATTGGCGAAAATCCTTGCCTTTGGGAATTTCCAAACCCTGATGTTGTCAAGGTTAAAAACATTTATTATGCCTATGCAGACCCTGGTGGATATGAACATCATGGCTGGAAAGGAAGAAAAATTACTGAAGCCATATCAAAAGATGGTGTCCATTGGCAGATTACAGGTTATATTGACCCTGACCCAGATACTCCTGCGACGCATGTGCCCGAAGCAATTGTAATCAATGAGAAAGGAAAAGATATGATATATCTTTTCTATTCCTGCCAGATTGGAGGAGACCCTGATTATAATTTTCGGTATAATCGTATCCGTTTTATGTGTCGAGAAGTTTCCGAATCAGAAATGTGAAAAGACAATTAAGAAATATCACAGGTATATCCAAAAATGACAGCCATAATTTGAGACTAAATGTAATCCGTGATTAATATACTATAAAAGAAGAAAACAAATAAGGAAAAGAATTATGAACAAGAATCTTACTTTTGGAGTTATCGTCGGAAATCGAGGGTTCTTCCCTGACATCCTTGCCAAAGAAGGGCATGCTGAAATTGTGAAACTATTGAAAAAACAAGGTTTTGGTATTGTAATACTTGGTGAAGAGGATACAAAGTATGGAGCAGTTGAGACATGGGAAGATGCAAAAAAATGTGCTGATTTATTTAAAAAACATAGGGATGATATTGATGGAATTATTGTTACACTACCAAATTTTGGTGATGAGCGTGCTGTTGCCAATACATTACGTTTAGCCAACCTACAAGTGCCAATATTAATTCATGCACAACCAGACAACCCTAATGAAATGAGTATTAGTCGGAGAAGGGATTCGTTCTGTGGTAAAATCAGCGTTTGTGCAAACCTAAATCAATACCGCATTCCTTTTACTTTAACAACATTTCACACAGAACCACTAGACTCCCCCGAATTTTTAGAAGATTTGCACGCATTTGCAGGGACATGTAGAGTAGTCCGTGGACTAAAAAACTGCCGTGTTGGTGCAATGGGGGCACGTCCTTCTGCATTTAATACGGTTCGATACAGCGAAAAACTCCTTGAAAATTACGGCATATCCATTGAAACAATAGACCTATCTGAAATTTTGGGACAAGCGGAGAAGCTTTCTGCAAATGACACGTTGGTCAAAGAAAAGTGCAAAGAAATCTCAGAATATATATCTGTTAAGTCAATTCCAGTGACAGCAATCGAGCGGATGGCTCGCTTTTCTATTGTCACGGAACGATGGATTAAAGAAAAGGAATTGGATGCCACGGCTATCCAATGTTGGACTGCACTTGAAACATATTTCGGAGTAGTGCCTTGCACATGTATGAGTATGCTAAGTGAAAAACTTATACCAAGTGCATGTGAAGTAGATGTATGCGGAGCTATTTCAATGTATTCTCTGTCCCTTGCTTCGCAACGTCCCAGTGCATTATTGGATTGGAACAACAATTACAAAAATGACCCAGACCGTTGTGTTATGTTCCACTGTTCCAATTTACCCAAATCATTCTTTAAAAAGCCAGCGATGGATTATCAGGCGATAATTGCAGGTTCCGTTGGAAAAGAAAATACGTATGGAACTGTTACAGGGCAAATCATATCCAGCCCTATGACTTTCGCACGTGTCTGTACACGTGAAGATTTGGGTGAAATTCAAGCATTTGTTGGTGAAGGAGAATTTACTAATGACAAATTAAATTCTTTCGGTGGTTATGGTGTTGCCAAGATTATTAATCTTCAAACACTTCTTCACTATATCTGTATTAACGGATTTGAACACCATGTGGCAGTAACACTCGGCAAATCAGCACAAAGCGTTTATGAGGCATGGGAGAAATATCTTGGCTGGGATGTGTATTATCATTTTAGTTAGATAAAATAATGCATACTTGGTAGAGCGATAAAACTAAAAAGGGTTTAAATATGCCAAAAGAATTCAGTCGTGTGAAAAGAACATTATCCCGACAATCTCCTCTGATTATTTTTGCAATATTATGTATTATTCTTGCGTTTATTTCGCCTGACTTCCGAAAAGTAGAAAATTTGACCAGCGTTGCATATCGTACCTCTGTAATTGGGATTATGTGTGTTGGAGAATTATTGGTTATCTTAACAGCAGGAATTGACCTTTCTGTCGGAAGTGTCGCTGCTTTTGCAAGTATGTCTGCATGCCTATTGATGAAAAACTTACACCAAGCCAACTATCCCGATTATCTCGTGGTAATAATCGGTATTTTTGTGGGAATTGTCTGCGGAGGCTTTGCTGGTTTTATTAATGGGTTATTAATTACTAAGGGGAAAATACCTCCGTTTATTGCCACATTAGGTATGATGATGGCAGCACGTGGGGTTACTTTGGTTATTAGTGGTGCTCAGACCATTTTTGGCTTGCCTAACAGCTTCTCATGGTTGGGCGGAACATTATACTGGTGGATACCAGTTTCAATCACAGGTAGTTTAGCAGTTATATTTGCGTTTGTCCTTACGATGACCCGTTTCGGTAGAGCACTTTATGCTATTGGCGGAAATATAACTGCAACGCGACTCTCTGGAATACGTGTGGAGCTCGTTCGTACCATTGCTTATGTCTTATGTGGAGCCATGGCAGGATTGGCGGGTCTGGTATTAGCATCACGGACTAGCGTTGCCGACCCAAACGCTGCGCAAACCTACGAATTAGATGCCATTGCCGCATGTGTTATTGGCGGTGCAAGCCTGATGGGAGGTGAAGGTGGTGCTATTTCTGCGTTAGCAGGGGCTCTGATTATCATGGTTCTCAGAAATTTCTGTAATATTGAAAACATTAATGCCTATTGGCAACAAGTATTTGTCGGTGCTCTACTTGTAATTCTTGTTTTCTACGATAATCTCCGCAAACGTCTATCTGGAACCATACAAAGCTAACCCTCTGACGTTGAATTTCGATGTCATATTGTCATTTTACTATGTAATTTTTCATATAAAAAAGATAGAGTGTAATGTATGGGATTTTCTTATAGGATAGGGGTTCGTTATTTTTTAGGTGGAAAGATGAGTCCAATAAGTCTGTAAATTAGTTTTGCTATGGTGAATTGTGGATGGTGCAGGAAGGGAATGGGACTGAGTTCACTTACATCAAATCCGACAATTTTTCTCTCTTTTGATAAGACAGAGAAAAAATGATTAATCCATTCCCAAGTTAGACCTCCGGGTTCCGGTGTCCCAGTAGATGGGATAATACTTGGGTCAAAAACATCACAATCTAATGTGATGTATACCTGTTCATCGGAGAGGTCTACGATTTCTTTTATAGATATCTTTTCTCGTTCTTTTAGTTTATGGGCGTAGAAGGTGAAGACACGGTTCTTTTCTTGTTTTAAGATTTCTGGCTCTTCTGGTGCTTCACTCCGTATACCCACCTGAATTAATTTCTCATTATGTCGGTCTAAAATACGTGCCATAGCACAAGCATGGTTCCATTTGTCGTTTAGGTATGCATCTCGCAAGTCACTATGGGCATCCAACTGAATAATGGTGAGGGGTTTATATGTAGTTATATGTGCGTAAACTGAACCTACAATGCTTGAATGTTCACCACCAAGGGTAACAATGTATTTTTTCTTATTTAGCCAGTAGCTCACCTCTTTTTCTAATGTTTTTGCCAAATTTGAACCTGAGATGGAAGTAGTTCGTAGAGGGCATAATGTAGCAATTCCTCCGCATGTTTTATATGGCTCGTACCCTAATACAGTATCGTATAACTCCACTTCGTGTGAGGCGTTGATGATTGCTTCTGGTCCTTTTTTTGAGCCTTTTCCGAATGTTGATGTTTTTTCAAATGGTACAGGCAACACTATAACATTTGCAGTGTCCGAATGAGAAAAATTTTGAGACAACGCCATGAAATTTTCTTTTTCAGACAAATATGTTTTTCCACTTCTATTCATACAGCCCTCTTAATTTGCGTCTAATTCTTCAAAAACACATTTCATTAAGAAAGGCAGAACAAGTGTCGCATCTGCTAATACTTCTGCGTATCTACCACCTTCTTCGAGTGGCACAAATTTGCCCCAGCTCACGCCTTCGGAATAGGTGCAACCTGATAAGCCTCCCCAATAAACAGGCTCAGGACAAATACGGACGCCGTATTGGAATCGAGGTCGTTTTATCTCTACATTTAATCGGTTTGCGGTTATGTCATAATAAGGTCCTACTTGTTGTGCCCAATTGCGGGGAACACCACCGCCGATGGTTATAATTCCTAATCGTTTTGCTCTACCGATTAATCGGGCGTAATGTTGTAAATCTAAAAATGGGTTAAAATTAGGCACAGCCTGAAATAATTCTTCTGGGTCCCAAACATTGTTTTCTTGTTGCCTTTTTTCAATGGCTTTTTTCATTGCCCACGTAGAAAAGTCCAGTCCCATTTCACTATCAGTAAAGGCGGGTATGTAAACGGGAACATTTTTATTATAAGCACTTCGTAAGATGCCAGGACCATAATTTAAATCTTCTAATTCTTTTCCGATAGCATGGCAGAAACGATAAGAACACCAGAAGCCGTCTTCAGGTTCGATTAAATCCAATACTCGGGCTACCACTTCACATACATCATTTAAATTGGCTTCCATCTCTAATGTGTCGTATACGCGGTTATAACCTTTTTCAAAAAGTTCCTTATCATCTACCTCTGGATTTACAGCGTAGTGAGTAAGTCCAATGCTTTCGGTAACACCGTGGGCAATAAGTGCACCTGTTGCGATGACCGCTTGAACCAAACCACGGTTAATCATTTCACAAATAATCATACCTTGTTTTGCCACGGTCATAGCTCCTGAAAGAGTAAGAACAACACTGCAATCCTCATCACGAAACATTTGCAATAATACTTCGAATGCTTCTCCTAATGTTCTTCCAGTGAAAGCAGTCTTTCTCATTGCTTTGATGAGGTCACTAAACCGATGTATTTTAGACAAATCCAGACTTTCAAGAGGCATAAGGCCATCTTCGCGACCATCATGTAATTCACGATGCATGGCTACTCTCCTATTATCTGCATTGTATTTAGAGTATTATAAACAGAAATCGAATAACAAAGGAAGGTATAGCCTAAGAGAATACTCTCCCTTTGCTTGTTTTGTAACGTTATTCCTGCTCTATTTAGAGAAAAAAACACCCTATTTATTTTGGCAGGAATTATCTGTCCCAAGCATCCAGAAAAAATTATTTGTTTGCCATTGCAAAGGACTCAATTTTGTGAATTGACGACGGTATCTCTTCTTCAATGGGAAACCGAGGCAACTCACGGATTGTAACATCTCCGAGATCTAATTCTTCTTGGATATAACGGAACACAATCCGTGGGTCTGTCTTTCCACAAGTAAAGATGTCCATAGCGATGAGCCCTAAATCTGCATAGGTATGAGCAGAGCAATGGCTTTCATCTAACATGACCAAGGCGGCAAATCCGGGGGGGGAATCACTCCCAAATTTGTAACGAACTTGCGAAATTACAGTCGCGCCGGCTCGTTCCGCAGCACGAGCCATCACGTTCAACACCAGCTTGTCATTTAAGCATAGGTCGCGCGACACATTCCGACAATCGATAATAAGATGCATGCCCTTGTGCAATTCATAAACCCTCCTATAGGTTTATTGTTTTTAGTTGGTACCGCGTTGCCGCCTTACGCTGGTCGCCTCACTAAGGAGCTTAGGGCTTGGGGTCGGCTTGTGCCGCCTCCATATCACACGGAGATATGCAGGCTATATATTTTAAATTGGTAGAATGTTACAAAATTTAATACGAAAAATCAAGTTAAAAGTTACAAAAATTTTAAAATTTTTTTTAAAAACAGTCATATTAATGAAAGCCTCTATTTATGAGGCTTTCATAAATATACAGTTTTAGTTATTTTTTTGTTACAAAATTTTTTTTGTTACAAAAACAAATTCTTAATAAAAAAAATAAAAGAAATTTTTCAAAAAATATTTAAAATGTATTTTTTTAAAAAATAATATGTACTTTTTATTGGAAATGTTAATCTTATTTTAGATGTTTATTTAGCCATTGAAATGCTTCTTCTTGCATTTCGTGGTTAAATTCATGAGGGACATTCCATATTTTTGTATGCAAGTTTTCTGGTGTTCCTTGAGCCTGCCAGACATTCCCCATAATCTTATATGCTTCTTCTACACCTTCTAATGGAAATAAAATATCTTTTGTGCCGTTGAAGAACAACATTGGTTTCGGACATGCTAAACTGGCAACATCGGGTATGTCCAGATACAAATACAGATTTGGTGCTAACATTGAATATGCGGATTGCCCTCGTGTCTGATTATTGTCAGGTACCATCAATGATGGTGTGGTAGCCATCCAGCAAATAGCACAGCCTACTTTAATGTTATCCGATAATGCACTTAGCATCCATGTGCGATGTGCTCCCATGGAAAGTCCTATTGCACCTATATGTTCACCATCAACCTCTGGTAGACTTTTCAAAAACTCCACAGAACGAATATCATCCCATGTTATAATCCCCAACCATGATGTTCCTAAATGAAATATGTTTGACCCTAATTGTTGTTGATGTTCATACTGACTACCTTCACATTCCTGACGTGCACCCCAAAATAGGGCATCAATTGCGAGAACAATATAGCCTTGCTTTGCAAGTTCATCACCGATAAATCTACCACCATAATATTTATTTACCCAATCTGTTGCATCATCAACTACCTCATCACGTTCCGCTATAGGCTGGACGACCTTTTCTTTACCGATACTAAAATGTGCACCGTGGTCATGCAAGCACACGACCGCAGGGAAAGGAGGTGTCCCTTTCGGGATTAGCAAATAGGCTGGTATACGTTCCCATTCAGATATGTTCAAAATCAGTTTCCGTGCAACATAAGATTTTCGATCTTCCTCTATAATTAATTCGGGTCTGAACAAGGTAAACGGTGGTGGAGAACCGAGACATTCAAAAACCTTCTTACGACCTTCCTTTTTCCAATCTTCGAAATTAGTAAATTTCCCCTGTTCATAACGAAAAGAAGGCACATAATTTTTTAGCCAATCTGCCGTAAATTTAGGAAGTGTTTTTTCGATAGAACAATTTTTGCCTGTTTCTATATTTGTTTCTGTTTTCGGTAATGTCATTCGCATCAAGATTGTCCGTAATTCAGGGTGTGAAATATTCAAAACACGCTCTGCGTCCCTGTGTTTCAGGTAATAATTCAGAACACTTGCAAAGAAAACTACTCCTTCGGGAGGCAAGACATCTGTGCAGGAGATATTTCCCTCTGTATAATCTCTTGAATAATCGCGTTCCTCAAACGTTTTGTATATTTCTTCTAAATTTTTTCCTGCTTCTACCTTACCTGTTGCATATTCCCATGGTCCTAAACTGTTCAAGACACATTGGTTCCGTATTAAACCTGCAACCCGTGCCTGTAAAACAGTTTCAATTCTATCTAAACAAAGGTCAAAATAAGGGGACTTTTCCTTTAACACGGAACAAGCATCTACCAATTGCTGGGCATGTTCAATCCCTTGTCCAATGAATGTAAGTGGTGAACGTGGATGGGGATAACGCCAACCACCTACAGGGTCGCCACTTTCCGCAATAAACTTTGCAATAGATTCTATGGTTTCATATAAACGAGGTTCATCTGGGAATTCCTTATACAAATCTGGCAATCCCTGCAATGCATAGCCCAAAATATAAGGTTTCGGGAACGGATTTTTATATCCAGTCTGGTCATTTTGAATAAATGGCACATCTTTTTTTAATGGTTCACCACCTTGAGAAAATAAATGATTATCACATAATTTTTCACGTAATTCACGGAACAGTCGTAAGGCATGTTGTACATATTCTTGTTTTCCCAAAGCATGGTATAGAACCATAAAATCTTTTACAACCCCTACATTTCTGCATTCCCCTGTATTGGCGTGAACATTCTCTTTTGCATATTCAATCTGCCACTTTAAACCACATGCATAAAATGGGTCACCAGTCTCCTCATACGCAAAAAGTAAATTGTCAAAGCCTTTTGTGCAGAAGGTAACAGAGTCATTAGAACGCCACATAAAATTATTGTCATCTTCATGTATTTTGGGGTCTCTGCCTCGAATATTGTTATAACGCGTTCCTCCAAAATTTGTTTTTTCTAACTCGCCCCACCATATTGACAACTGTGTATAATTTTGACACCACAGTAAGAAGGTCTTTCGTATTTCTGGGTTTGCTGTTCGTAGAGATTCATAAAATATTTCTGTATTATGATTCAATCGGTTCATCCCAAAAACAGAGTTTACGGGCATAGTGGACACATTCCCGAAATCATCTCCATAAAGCCTTGGTATTGCCATAGCGTTTCTATGCCAACGGACAATTTCTTTTAATAATTCATTCTCCGGCTCCGGACATTCTTCACAATGATATATAGATTTCCACATAGA
>JAIWNQ010000187.1 GCA_020216745.1 Candidatus Hydrogenedens sp. | reverse complement strand
AATTGGGACACAACAAATCACTGGTGGTTCCAATAATTCATTCCATTCACTCATATATGAAGGACCGATATACAAACACGCAGTACGCCATGCCATTGGTTGGTGTGGAACTTTGTCTATTTCCCGACTTCGCAAATAAGTAACGTTCCACCCATTGGAAGTAGGTTTGCTGTAAATGGAGCCTTTTCGCCAGTTTACTGCATCTGGAAAACATAATTTTTTGCCTGTTTCTGTCCGAAATGAAATGTCTTTCCCTTCTTTTAGTTCATGTTCAAAGTAGTTGTCCAACAGTGTAATGCTATCTCCAAGAATCTTTGATATATGTCCTTCGCCTTCAATACGTAAACCAAACTCTGGTGCATAGCCATCTTCCTTTGCACATCGTTGTAAAAATACTCGCACCGCAAATTGCCCTTCTGCATTTGCTCGTAATTCAATAATTTTAGGGAAAGCATCATCCCACTGTAGCCAGCGAGCCCATAAATATTGATCCCCTTGTTCTATAATTTCCTTTTTTATTTCCCTATTGTTTGTTATTGGACAAATTAACGTTATTTTTAAAGGTTTATCTTTGTCATTATTAACAATGATTTGTTTGCCGTCATATTCGAAAGAATTGCCACCTATTTGTAATGATGTGCTATTGTCCAACTTTTTTGATGAGGCTAATTTGTCGCAGATAACAATATATTGCTTCTCCTTTCTTTCAAAATTATCTGTAAACGAGAGTAATGCCCTGCGGACATAACCTTCTCCACCTCCGTAGGTAGTAAGAACACGACAATCTGCAGGGATTTCTCTTCCTTGTGATTGTAATACTACTTTATCTGTCACTTTCATTTTTTTGTATGGAAATGGAATAGAAGCACGAACAAATTGTTTTCCTACATTTTTTGTTTTTATTGTGAAGATAACTTCTTCATCTTTGATTTCAGATTTTGGCGATATTTCCCCTGATGTTATTGGTTCAAATTGAAACTTTTGGAACCACAATTCTTTCTGATGGGTATTTTCTTCTGAAGCGGAAAGAATAAAAGTGCAAGTACATATTAAATAAAGAAATAAAACCAAAAAAAGTTTTTTTACTTGATGTCTCATAGCGTTTCCTTTTCCTAAGTTATAATTAATATTAGCATATACATAGCCTCAAAAAAATGGTCGGACAAATATCACACTTATTTGTCCGACTACGTGATTTTTTTGTTAGAGATTTACCTTTTTCGATTTTCAGTGCCACTCATAATAATTAAAAGCATCCCAACCAATAAAAAGTCGATTAGATATTTTTGCCATAGATATTTATCTTCTGATGTGTCAGTGCAACCACAGGCTTTATCTGAAGGTGTATCTATACTACCTTCCCCTTCTGTTGAAGATGTCCCTTCTCTACTATCTTCTCCATCCTTAACCCCATCATTTGTGCCTTCTTGTTTGCCTTCCGTAGAGCCTTCTCCAATGCCTTCTCCGTTTCCTTCTGCAATTCCTTCTTGTAGTCCTTCTCCAATGCCTTCTCCATTTCCTTCTGCAATTCCTTCTTGTAGTCCTTCACCTTCTGGGGGGTGCATATCCCCTGCAAATGAAGTTTGAACAATATTTGAACAAAATTGGACATTTGTCGTACGAAACAACGCCTGTGAGATTATTTGGCAAGGACCCTGCATATCTGAAGGAACTTGTACAGTAAAACTAAAACTGAATGGGAATGAGAGGATAGAAATCCAAGCAAATTCAAAGGGGTCAGTGCCATTAGATGTAATCTTATCATTTACAGGATATATTGGAGGAGAATTTACAGAGGAAACACCTAAAAACTTCCAACCGTTAGGAAAGAGAGAAGTTAAACCTAAGGCTGTTATCTGTTCTGATGTATTTTTTGTTAGATTTGTTGTGACAATAACGGCACTACCTGGAATATAATATAACTTCGTTTCATTAATGTAGACCCCCTCTCCAGATAAGTCTTGTGAGATAGTTATATCTCCCGTTATCTCACACCCCGTTAGTTCTTCTCTCTGCGATTCTTTTTCTCCTGCAAATGAAGTATTTACTATCAAAAATAAAATAAAAATATTAATAGATAATACAATTAAAAAAACATTATTCTTACTTCGCATTATTATTTTATCCTAAATATATAACACATTATTAAAAACCATTGATACGAATAATATTTTCACGGTTGAAGTATACCATAAACCATAAAAAATTTTTTAAATTATGAAATTATGTTTATTCTCTATTAATTATAATTGGAAATTTTAAATTACAGTAAGAAAACGTTATAAGTAAGGTTTGTGATAATATTTGTCCTTTTTATTAAAGGTTAATCTGTTGTTTGGTATATGACAATTAATACTCCAGGCTTTTCGGGTATTTGTAACGGAATTCCTTTTTTCATTAACTCATCACCATTAATTTCTAATGATTTGGCATTATTTGTCAAAGGTGTAATTTTATATTTTTTATTTGAGTTAAGCCCATAAAGGGGCAAACTTATCTCGCTGTTGTCACATTCTTCTCTACGGAAAGCCTGGATAAACCCTGTGCCTTTTTTGCTCATATTAAATTGCCAGGCAATCCAAACATTTTTACTGAGCGAGTAAGGGGTTAACGGGTAATAATCGCCAAAGTAATTTTCTCCATATACATTCCGTTGTTGCATAAGTTCTTGCAATCGTTCCCAGTTTATATTGTCATCCCTTTGGTCAAAACAGGCAGTAAAACTGGGGCATAATACACTTATGACTTCATAGTCTGATGTTTTAGAAGTACCTGTGCCGTAAAATGGGAACCATTCAGATAATGCCCAGGTATGGCATTGATTGCCGATAGGCTCCATAATGTAATCACTTCGTAGGAGAGGCACAGCCCGTCGTAGAGTTTCTAAATCATTGCGTCTACCACCACTGGCACAGGAATCAATTAACATATTGGGATGACGACGCAACAGTTCATCCCAGTATGCAAAATATCCTTCTACATGCTGAATCTCGGTAATTCCCTGCCTATCTGGGGTATCATTCTCCCGCCAGAACTTCAATGGGTCTATATTGAAATCCTGTCGGTATAAATCAATACCTTCGTTAGTAAGAAGGGTATCTATGTGATTTGTAAGCCATTCCCGTACCTGAGGATTCCCGAGGTTTAACAATCCCCCATTGTTTCCGCCTAAAATCCATTCTGGATGATTTTCGGCGAGCCATGTGCCCGCATGAACACGCTCAGGCTCGAACCATACAAGTATTTTGACCCCTTTATTGTGAGCAAATTCGGAGATAGGCTTGAATCCACCAGGAAATCGGGTTTGGTCTACTTCCCATGTCCCTGTTTTGGGCCATTGCCCATCGCAAGGATACCAACCTGCATCCATCCACCAATAGTCAAGGGGAAATCCTCGTTTAAGATATTTTTCAATAAACATTAACTGTGTATCCGTATTAGCGTTAACCATTTCTCCATATTGATGAGAACTACATGCGAGAAGTAAAGGTACCTTAGGAGGGTTTCCGTGGGGATGGGGTAAATTATGGGCAATCATCCATTGTCGCCATAAATTTTGTCCGCGTCGTTTGTCTCCAGAATAGTAAAGCAATACTACCATAGGTCCACGAACTTCTTCTCCTGGATACAATATGAAATGTGTAAGTTCCTGTCCTCCTTGAATGTTCAAAACTCCATTTGCATCTCTTTTAAATTTACATGACCATTGACCAGCCCAACTAATAACGAAAATAAGCCCACCGTCGTCTCTTTGAAAGTTAAAATAGGGAAATGTGATTTGTGTGGGGCGTCCGCCTGTGTTAGATAATGTTATTTCAGACTCTTTATTTATTTCTTCTATAATCGGTTCGTAGCTATCCGCGGTGCAATTATCCCCTTTGTTCCGATGCAGTATTACTTTTTGACCTGCAAATTCAGGGAAACTTTGGTCAATCGTTTTAAGGTCTTGTACTAATGGAGAATCTTCTTTAGAAATGTTTTTGTAGTATGCAGTCCATTCGATGACAGGGAAATCAGGATAGTATACCCCTTCATAACGAACTACGAAACCGATTTCAGGTAGGGTTAGCGTTAATGTCCGACATATAACACTACTCTTCTCTTTTGGTGTGATTTCTCGTTGCCAAGAATCCACTTTGCTTGTGACAGATTCACCATTAATTATTAGAGAGCCTGGGAACAGGTCTGATTTGTTTTGTAGTTTTTCGCCGAACCAACGTTCGAAGCAGTCTTTTGCCATTTTTAATTCATCTTGATTAGCGGAGGTTTGTCCAAATGCTAATGGAATTCCTAAAAGAACCAATATCGCTAATAGCATATATCGCCAGAACATAATAAACTCCTTTCTATATTTATAATCAAAATGTTACTTTACATTATACTCTTAAAAAATATAATTAAAACTCGATTTTGTTGATAATACCATTTTCAATAAGCCATTGGTAGGTTTGACCTACCGCATAAATAGAACCTGTTATAAGCAATTTGTCTTTTTGTAGGGCTCGTTCCCATCCATATTTCAAAGCAGAGTGGAAATCTTTTTCTACTATATATGGGACTCCTGTTGGAATAATGTTTTCAACGATGTCCTCTACTATCATTGCTCGCTTTCCATAGAATTGGGTCACTATGAACTTTTTGGTAATGGGTGCTAATGTTTGAACAATCCCACCAATATCTTTGTCATCAGCTACTGTTAAAATCACAACAACATTGTTCACTTCTTTCACAATTTGTTTCATGCCGTCTGGATTATGTGCTGAATCGAGTAGAACCCATGGAGATTGTGATACCAAATCAAATCGTCCAGGCCAACGCACATTAGCAAGACCATGGAGAATAGCCTCCTCTTTAATTGAGAACCCTCTTAATTGTAACCAATCTATCATAGCCAGAGCGACGCCAGCATTCTCTCTCTGATATGAAGCACATAAACCAGATACAGCCCCTTCTATTTTCCGAACAGAACTATAATAATTTAACTTGGGAAAATTTTCAGTTTTTTCCCACTGGATATGGAAATCTTTTTCTATTTGCCACAATGGTGCTTTTAATTCTTCCGCCTGTTTTTGAATAACCTTAAAGGGCTCATATTTTGTTTCAGCTGTTACGATAGGAACCCCTTCTTTGATAATTCCAGCTTTTTCCCATGCAATCTTTTCTAAGGTATCTCCGAGATATTGTGTGTGCTCTAATGCAATATTAGTAATAGCACTTACTTCAGGATAAATAACATTGGTTGAATCCAGTCGTCCTCCCATGCCCACTTCAATAATTGCCCAGTCAACTTTCTGTTGTGCAAACCAATGAAATGCAATGGCAGTGCAAAACTCGAAGAAGGTAGGACATATTCCCACAGTTGTTGTCAAAGTACGGAAAAATTCAATTTGGTCATGTAATTCCTCTGGTGGGATTGGTACCCCATTTACTTGGAATCTTTCTGATAGGTTTATTAAATGCGGACTTGTAAATTTACCTACACGGAAACCTTGCTCTCTGAGAATTCTATCCAAATATGCTACTGTACTTCCCTTTCCGTTAGTGCCTCCAATATGCAAAGATAAAAACTTTTTGTGTGGTTCCCCTACATGTTTTAAGAGGGTAGTAATACTATCCAGACCTAACTTAACCCCATGCAATACCAATGAGTGAAGAAATGCAATATCATCATTAGGCAGATTAGTAGAGAAAATATCCATAAATAGAAATGAGTTTTGTGTTCATTTGAGGAACTCTTATTTTAAGATTCTTGATGAATAATAATAGGTTCTTCGTCTGCTAACGAATCAGGATAATATAAAATTCTTCCACAATGTCGGCAGGTATGTATTTTTTCCCCTGCCATAATTTCATTTACGATTTGGGGTGGAACTTGCATGAAACAACCAGAACATATCTCATCTTTAAGTGGAACAACTACGGGACCTGTTTTCCTCCGTTGTTTTATTCTACGGTAGTGGGTTAAAAATTCTGCGTTCACCATCTTTTCTGCCTCTGCCCTTTTGCTTTCCAGTCCTTTTCTTTCTTGAACGACCTCTTGTAATTCCTGGTCTATTTTATTCTCCTGCTGTCTCAATTGTTGGATTTCTGCTTCGATTCTTTTTTTTGTTTCGAGTGCAAAATGGTTCGCTTCGTCAATTTGATACATAATCTGTATTAATTCTTCTTCTTTTAATCCAACCTGCTTTTTTATTTCATCAATTTCTTTTAACAATGCCTGATATTCCTCGTTCTTCTTTACCCCTTGAAGTTGAGTATCATACTTTTTTATTTGTTCTTGGAGTTGGGCAATACTTCGTTCACATTCGCGTTGATTTAAAATTAGCTTTTTATGATTCTTTTCGCTTTCTTCTATTTCTTGAATCAGTTTTTTTTCTTGTATTTTTAATTTGTCTCGTTGCTTTGGTATTTCTTTTTCCTTTGCCAATAAGGATTCTATATGAAGGTCGATATTTTGAAGTTCGAGCAGATTTTTTATTTGAGTTTTCATAATTCCTTTTCCTTTTGTAATTTATAATAAAAAAGCCACAGCAAAAAATTGCTGTGGCTGTTGTGTTCAATGCCTTACCCGAAAGGATTTATATCGGCATGGGATAGATACCACGTTTGGGGTATTTATCCCTAAATCATAAATACGTCGCTGTTTCAATTGTTTTGTTAACATGCTTACATCAGGTAAATTCATTAAAATATTCAATTTTCAATTATCATTCTCGTCATCATCATTGCTAGTATTATACCCATTTGAACCGCACCGTTCAATTGCGATAGTTCCAGTACGAACCAATTCAATAATACCAAAAGACCTCATCATATCTATGAATGCCTGAATTTTCCCTTTGGCACCTGTAATCATAACTATCATTGCTTGTGTACCCACATCAACGACACGAGCACGGAAAATATTACATATTTCAACAACTTCAGCGCGAACTTTGCGGTCTGCTTTTACTTTTATCATAACCAACTCACGTTCGACAAAGGCAGATTTGGTTAAATCCTGAACCTCAATAACATCTACCAGTTTGTTTAATTGTTTTATTATCTGAGATAGCACATTTTCATTTCCGCGCACAGTTACCGTCATACGGGATATTTCTGGATTTTCTGTTTCACCGACACAAAGACTATCGATGTTATATCCACGCGCACTAAATAACCCTGAAACGCGAGCCAGAACGCCAAAATGGTTCTCGACAAGGATACTAATTGTGTGAGTTTGTTCATGTGTTGTTGTCATGGTTATTATCCCTTCTATTTTAGTTATTTTCTCTTTTGTTAAATTGATTCATTGTTTTTTCAATTCCTTCTAAAACCCAATGTTCAGAAGCGTTAACTGCTGTTTGAATCATTGTTTCCACGGCTGTTATTTCAGCCTCATCAAAAGGCATTAGCACAAAGTCAGCTAAATCTATACTCGGAGATTCGGGTTTACCGACACCCAATCGAAGACGTGGAATTTCATCAGTATGGCAACAATCAATAATGGATTGAAGACCTTTATGTCCACCTGAACTTCCTTGTGGACGTAAACGGATTGTGCCTAAAGGTAATTCCACATCATCAAGGACAATCAAAAAGTCTTTTGCGTCAAGTTTATAATAATCCTTTATACTTCGTACAGACTCTCCACTGAGATTCATATATGTAGTCGGCTTCATTAGGCACACTTTCTCATTTCCTATTTTCCCGAACCCTATATGGGCATGAAAATCTTCACGGGAAAGAGTGCAACTTATCTGTTGAGCCAAGCAATCCACAACTCTATATCCTATATTATGTCGTGTTCGTTCGTATTTTTTACCTGGATTTCCTAATCCAACGATGACTTTCATTATTAGTGCGTTCCAGAATAAAAGTTTGAAACATAATAAAATAAAAAGCATCTTTAAACTTTTCATTTTGAAAAGTCAAGATGCTATAAAAACCATGTACCTCAGACAAAAATAAATAAAAAGATTGATTATTCCTTTTCTTTCTCTTCAGCTTCTTCTTTTGCCTCTTCGGCTTCTTCTGGTTTCTCTTCTTCAGTAGCCATCTTTGCTTCCATAGTCCGAGGCACATGGACAGATACAACCACACGTTCAGGTTCCGTCAATATTTTTACACCTTCGGGTGGAATAACATCTGAAACATGGATAGCATGTCCTAATTTTAATGTAGTAACATCAACCTCAATATGTGATGGAACTTGAAGTGCAAGGCATTCGATATCTACCTCTCGAAGCTGATGGTCTAAAACGCCACCCATTTTTACACCTTCGGACTGCCCTACAAGAATAATCGGAACAGCGGTATGTATTTTTTGGTCTAAACGTATTTTTTGAAAATCAACATGTAAGATGGAATTAGTAACTGGATGACGTTGAATGTCTTTTATAATCGCTGGTGAGTCTAAGAATGAATTCCCTTCCACCTCTAATTTTACAATAGGATGTTTCCCTTCTAAATGACTGAGCATTTTGGCGAAGGTACGTGCATCCATCTTAAGTAAGACATTTTGTTCTTTCATTCCATAAAGGACTGATGGAATATTTCCCTCTTTACGCACCTTCTTTGCATGACTTTTCCCCTCACCAGAACGAACTTGAACTTTAATTGTTGGGATTTCCATAATTTTTTCTCCATACATGTTTATAAATGTTGTGTTAAAAGACTACTTACAGATTGTTCATTGTGGATATTCTTTATAGCCTTAGCAATTAACGGGGCTAATGTTAAAACCTTAAATTTTCCCGTATCTATAGCTTCTGGCTTCAATTCAATGGAATTACATACAAATATTTCCTCAATAGGTGACTCTTGAATAGATTTAATTGCTTTTCCACTTAAAACGGGATGTGTCGCACAGGCACGAACACTTAGAGCACCATGTGCTTTAAGGGCATATGCTGCCTTTACAAGTGTTCCTGCTGTATCTACCATATCATCAAAAAGAATCGCATGGTATCCTTCAACATCACCAATAATATTCATTACTTCGGACTGGTTTTCCTTTGGACGTCTTTTATCAACAATAGCCAGAGGTAAACCCAGTCTTGATGCAAACTCTCGGGCTCGTGCGACACTGCCCATATCTGGAGATACCACTACAAAGTCATTATTAAAATGCTGTTTAGAAAACTCTTCAACGAAAACGACATCACCTCGTAAATGATCCAAGGGAATATCAAAGAAACCTTGTATCTGTCCACAATGTAAATCAACTGTTAAAACTCGATTCGCCCCAGCGGCTGTTATTAAATTGGCAACCAACTTGGCAGTAATTGGAACCCTTCCTTTATCTTTTCGGTCCTGGCGTGCATAGCCAAAATAGGGGATAACAGCAGTTATCCGGTCCGCAGAGGCTCTACGTACCGCGTCTATCATAATCAATAATTCCATTAAATGGTCATTAACAGGGGGACAGGTACTATTCACTAAAAAGACATCTCTTCCCCTCACATGCTCACAAATTTGAACCTGAACCTCTCCATCACTAAAACGGTCAACAATCGCTTTGCCCGGAGTGGTTCCTAAATACTCACAGATACTTTCTGTAAGTTTTCTGGATGCATTACCAGAAAAAATTTGTAAATCACCCGCACATGTCATATAACGCTCTCATCATAATTAATTTTGAAAGTTAACAAAAAATATTTATAGAAAAAAATGGCTGGGGCGGCTGGATTCGAACCAACGAATGCCGGGACCAAAACCCGGTGCCTTACCAACTTGGCGACGCCCCAATCGTAGGATAAAAGTATATAAAAAAATCTACCTTTTTTTCAAATCTATATCGATTTCTAATAAATATGATTCAGAATAAAAAACTGGCGTCCCCAAGGGGATTTGAACCCCTGTTGCCGCCGTGAAAGGGCGATGTCCTAGGCCAGGCTAGACGATGGGGACGCAAAAACATTAAAAAATTGGAACTATATTTTACCAAAAATAAGTTCATTTTTTCAAATAACCATTTTTTATGCGGGTTCCATACATAGAAACAGTTCTCAAAAAAATG
>JAIWNQ010000186.1 GCA_020216745.1 Candidatus Hydrogenedens sp. | reverse complement strand
GTTAACTTGCAAAAAAAACCTATTTTTGGTATGCTATTATTCATATTTATTGTGGGCGATTAGCTCAGGTGGTTAGAGCGCTGCTTTCACACGGCAGAGGCCACTGGTTCAAGTCCAGTATCGCCCACCATGTTTTTTATAAATTGATTAAACAATAAATTGTTTTTGTTTTTAATCTTCTCGAAATAAAATTAATTTTTATTCCTGTCTTGTTATCTTTATTCGGACTATGTAAAATTAAAAAAATTAGATGAAGAAGCGATATTATTATTTAGTGTTTCATAATGCTTTAATAACAATGTAAATTATATGTCTCCAGTTTTTACTTCCCTATGCAGAAGGAGGAGAAAATTATATCTAACAATTCTTCTGTGGCAGTTTCACCTGTAATTTCACCTAATGCATGAAGGGCTTCACGCAGTTCAAAAGCTATCAATTCTGGTGATAATTCTTTTGTTTGAATACAATTTTCAACACATTTTTTGGCTCTTAGTAAGCTGTGTTTTTGATGTTCATGAGAAAGGATAATATCTTCTGATATTTCTTGTTCTCCTAAAAGGACTGTCACTAATTCTTTTTCCAGTTCGTCTATTCCAACACCTGTCTTTGCTGAGGTGTAAACGATGGTCTTGATGTTTTCTAAAAGTAGAGGAGGTATCTCAGGATTTTCATTTAAATCCGTTTTGTTTACTACTAATAATACTGTCTTATCCATATTTTCTTTCAACGATTTGTATAGTTGAACATCTTCATTATTTATATTGGTTGCATCGACGACAAATAGAATAGTGTAAGCATTCTCAACGGCTTTCCATGCTCGTTCGATGCCTTCTTTTTCTATGGGTTCTGAAACTTCTCTTAGTCCCGCGGTGTCAATTAAACGGACGGGGACACCTCCTAAGGACACATATTCTTCCAGATGGTCACGTGTCGTGCCTGGATAAGGTGAAACAATTGCACGGCTTTCTTGGAGCAGAGCATTGAACAAACTCGATTTTCCCACATTCGGTTTCCCTGCAATAACGACAATGACCCCTTCTCGTATAATTTTCCCTTTTTCTGTGGTTTCGGAAAGATGTTCCATGTCAGAGGATAAATGCTTAAGGGAATGAATAGACTGTTCCCAGATTTCTTTCGGTATGTCCTCTTCTGGAAAATCGATTATAGCTTCAACCTGAGCCAATATGGTTTTAATTTGGTCACTATATGTTTGAATTTTTTCTGAAAGGTGTCCTTCAAAGGCAGAACGGGATAATTCAAGTGATTTTTTTGTCTTGGCAAGTATCTGGTCTAAAACAGCCTCTGCTTGGGTTAAGTCCAATTTTCCATTTAGGAAGGCTCGTTTAGTAAATTCTCCCGGTTCCGCAATACGTGCGCCTTTTTTTAGAAGAGCATTAATAATCGTTTTTAATATGAGCATGTTTCCATGTGCTTGAATTTCGACGACATCCTCACCAGTATAAGAATGGGGAGCCTTCATTATTAGGATAAGCACATTGTCGATGATTTTTCCATGCTCATCTATAACCTTACCTGTGACTAAGCCCCTCTTGATTTCGGATATATTAATTTTTCCATCTGGCTTGAAAAGAGTTGACACGATAGGTATGGCGTCGGAGCCACTGACGCGAATGATACCTATAGCACCTATCCCTAATGGGGTACAGATAGCAGTAATTGTATCATCTCTTAATTCATACCCCATTATGTTTCCCTTCTTGGAATAGAATAATTTTTAGATAGAATATTACTCTGAAATCTGGCCAGGTTCTGTGTCATCGCTATAAGGAGACCTACCTGGATTTCTCCTTCTCCAATCAGGTCTGTAGTCTCTTCTTCCACCACGTCTATCATTTTGTCTTCTACCACCGGGATAACGATTGGTATTATCTCGCCTATTGTCCCGTCTATCACGTTGGAAACGGTTTCGTGGACGATATTTAGGAGCAATAACTACACAGCGATTATCACCCTTTCCAATGCTAAATGTCTCTACGGTATTATCATCTTGGAGGGTAAGGTGAATAACACGCCGTTCATGAGGAGGCATTGGTGAAAGTTTAATTTTCCGTCCCGACTTGCGAACCCGTTCAGCATAATTTAAGGCTAATTGTTTTAGGGATTCTTTCCGTCTTGCAAGATAATTCTCTGTGTCAACAACGAATTTTTCAATAGATTCATTTTCTTCCGCACCAGAAACAATTCGGTTGATAATGAACTCTATCGCCTCAAGATTAGAACCTTTTCTGCCGATAAGCAATGCCCCTTCCTGTGACTCAATGTCTAATTTGGGAGTTCCCTCTTTAGTGCGAACAAATCGAACTTCAGCCTCTATTCCCATCTTCTGCAAAATTTCTTTTAAGAGGGATGCAGTTTCATTACCTTGAGCATCAGTAATGCTAACTTTACTTGCTTTTTCTTTTGAATCTTTTTGGGCTTGTTGTTCTTGGTTCGCTGTTTTTACTTCTTCTTTCTCAACTTTTTGAGTTTTTTGAGAGGCAGTGCTGGATGTCGATTTTGTTTGAACTCGGTCAGACGCTTTCTCTTTGCTCTTAACTTGTTTTGCTGTTCCTTTTTCCGATTTCTCAGAGGGCTCTTTTGATTTTTTGCTCTCCGGTTTCACTTCGGGGGCTTTACTTGTGGTGATGCGTACTTTTGCAGGGCGTGCGCCAATCCCTAAGAAACCCTTACTCCCTTCATCAAGCACTTCGATGCTGTCGGCATCTTCTAATTTGATACCCAATTCTTCCAGTGCCTTTTGCTTGGCTTCTTCAAGTGTTTCGCCTATAGATTCTACTTGTCTCATGGCACATTCTCCATCATAAATTTTACGGGTTAGTGTTTTTATTTATCAATAAACTGCTGTATATTAAGCTATTTATCATCTTCATTAACTTTTCTCTGTTTTAATTTACGTTCTCGACGTAATTCCTTTGCCCACTGCCGTTTCTTTTCCTGTGCAGCAGTATAAAAATGCCTCCGTGCGGAGGGTGTTTTCCGAGGCGTTATATCTACATCTTTTGTCGGGATAATGTAATTTTGAGCAATTCCTAACAATGTGCTTACCAGAATATATAAACTTAATCCCGATGCCATGTTATAACAGATAAGTGTAAAAAATATCGGCATGATATTCATCATAATCCGCTGTTGTGGCGTTTGAACTGCGGTAGCACCTGGTGTCAATTTCTGACTTAAGTACATTGAAATACCCATCAATATTGGTAATAAATTAATACTTTCTAAATGACCACCACTAAATGGGAAAGGAATCGAGAACGGTAAATTTATTAATCGGTCTGGTTGGGACATGTCATTCATCCAGAAGATAAAAGGGGCACCTCTTAACTCTACCGCACTCCAGAGCATTCGATAAAGAGCGATAAAAACTGGTAACTGAAGGAATAAGGGGAGACAACCACCCAATGGATTAACACCCCGTTCACGATAAAGTTCCATCATCCTTTTTTGCAGTTCCTGTTGATTATCACCAATTTCCTGTTTTAATTTTTCTATTTCTGGTGCCAGTTTTTGCATTTTCTTCATACTAACCATGCTTTTCCATGTCAATGGAAAAACGACCAATCGAACAAGGATGGTGAGTAGAATAATAGCCACACCATAATTTGGTATCGTCCATTCATAAAAGAAATTCAAAATACCGAGAAGGATTTTTGCAAATTTGTCCATAACTTTAACAGAGGTGAAAAATTCCCATACCTGGTCTAATCCTGTCCACGCTTTCGCAAGAAGAGAACCACGATTAGGACCAACATAGGCTTTTATTAAAAATTCCTGTGTTTCCCCTGGCGAGACTTGACATTGTGTTACACCAACGCCGACACGGAAATGTCTCGGTCCTCCTGTTATCCACCCTTGAGCCCCGTTAAATTCAGGTTTCATAGCAATAACGAAGTAAGCACTTCGAATTGCAGTCCACCTTAAATCATAAACCCTCTCTAAAAAAGCTAATGGGTCAGGTTTTGGAGTAAATTTTGATGTTACATATCTCAGGAGTTCACCTTTTCGTTCAAAGATGACTGTCTGTGGTATTCCTTTATTATTATCTCCCGACTTTACGTTAGGACCCCAGTTTAGAGAGAACACCGGATTTACACGATTTTGCTCCTCTGCTGGAAATATACTTGTTGCGAGATTGGAGATTCGAATACGCACATCTAATGTAAAAGGAGATTCGCCGAAGGAAAATATTTTTTCAACTTTTATATATTCAGGGATAGTATATGAAAAATGAGCAACATGCTCTTTATCATCAACTTGCACATCCCAAATTTTTGTATCTAAGACATCTGCTAATGGATGGTCGTGGAAACGTAGTCCAAAGGGGTATACTGCGTCCTTGTCTGGTGTATTCCTCCAAATTGGGATAAGCTGAACTAAATCATTGCGATTGGGCTTTAAATAGATATTTAGGTATTTAACCCGTGCTCCGACTCTGGTGAAAATGATTTCCATGTCATCCTTTGACAAAAGAACTTTAGTCTGTTCTTCATCAATGGAATCAGGTTCAGGTGGTAAATTTATTTCGGTAAGTGAGGTTTTTTCTGTTTTCTGGTCTACATTCTGTTTATCGTTAACAGCAGTATGTTTTTCGCTAACTTCTAAAGGAGCTGTATTGGCACCCTCAGAAGTTTTGGTTTTGTCTTCTGGGGTGGTTTTGGGAGGGTTGGGAATAAAAAAGTAACTCCAAACAACCACAATAGCGGTGAGTAATAATAACCCTATTATTTGGTTTTGGAATACTTTTTTATTATCATCATCTCCAAACATGTTCTAAAACTCCATTACATAATATACGGTATTAACTCATTGGAGGGTACTGCTACTACAATCCGATATGAAGTGAAAATATTATGAAAGGGGACTTTTATAGGAGTGATGCTTCTTACAGCTAAGGAATTCCAGAGGAACAGGGTCATAACCACCTTTGCAAAAAGGTTGACATCTTAAAATCCGCCAGATAGTTAATATTATTCCTCTGATAAATCCATATCGCTGGAAAGATTCGATGGCATAATTTGAGCAACTCGGGTAAAACCGACAGTGTTGCCCTAATAAAGGAGATAACCCCTTCTGATAAGCTTTAATTAATAAAATTGCAACTTTAGCCATCGAGAATCTCCGCCGTTTTAAGGAGTTGTTCCAGCTCTGCATCAATCTGTTGATGGTCCCAGTTCGAAACTTCAGGGCGGGCAACTACAATCAAGGTTCCACTTTTCAAAAAACGTGGCCGATTGAGTCGGTAATACTCACGAATATATCTTTTAATTCTGTTTCTTTCCACCGACTGTCCTACCTTCTTTGAAACTACAATTCCCAGTTTGTTGCCCGACACTTCATCGGAAAACCAGTAGCAAACCAAACCTTTCCCCGAAAATCGCTTTCCCTTCTCAAAAACATACTCGAAATCCTTTTTCTTTCGAAGTCGATATTCTTTGGAAAAGCTGAATTGACGGGGCACAATTTATTTCACCCTCCATGGTATTGTTTATTAATATTTTTTCTCAACACGGTCTGATACCGTTAAATACTTACGACCCTTTCTACGACGGGCACTTAATACCGCTCGACCCCAACGGGTTGCCATACGAGCACGAAAACCATGGGTTCTTAACCTTCGTGTAGTTGATGGTTGATACGTTCTTTTCACTCGTGACTCCTTTTACTTTTGATACTCATTAAAAATTTAAATTTGTTATATATCTCTTAAAAATATTATCCCCTTAATAAATTTAATGTTTCAATCGCAAATTAAGATATTTATTATATAATCTTTATGTATATCATTTCAAATATAAAAATTATGGATTCGAATTTACTTATAGGTAAGATAATATAAAAAGGAACCTAACATTTTATATATTTGAGTTATAGTATAGTAGTAAAAAATGTTGTTTTAAAAATCTACTGTTTTCTCATCAATACCATAAAATATTAGAATTTGCAATAATAAATTGAAATTCTTGTTCTAATAATGTATTATTCCTATTAAGGAAATATGAAAAAAACTTAAAATTAATAATTATGAAATTAAATAACATGAAAATAATTTAGTCCTATTTAATTAAATTGAGGGAGACCTCTATGGCAGAATTTATTATTGGAACAGGTCAGACACCTACAGTTCGTGTTATTGTGAAGGTTATAGAAGAACAGATCCGTTTGAAAGAAGGGATTCCACGTTTCATTCTTGCAAAAGCGAATAATATGGAGTTTGAAGCAGAGCGGGATGATTTTCAGGGGGATTTTACGAGATGGATTCTTCGGATGCGAGTTCCAGAAGCGTGTCTTGTGCGGATTTTAGGCGTTGTAAAAGAGAATTCGGCTGTGTGTTCTGCAGAACGGCAACAAGAATGGCTCATTGTTTCTACACGCGATGAGGTGACACCAGCAAGCCTTCCAAAAGTATTTGAAGCAATTGATAAAGTCTGTCAGTGTATTACCCTTCCGGAGGTATGGAAAGTTCGCGGGGACCGTTACCGAATTGACCGGATTAGTCCAGAACTTCTATTTCAAGCGATGATTCAATACAAAGCGAGTGATGTGCATTTATCCCCTGGGGAATGTCCGCTGTTTCGTGTCGATGGTGATATGAAGCATTCCGAGTTGATGGGACCATTATCGGCAATACAGATATTAGATTTAATCCGACAAATTATCCCCGACCGCTACCGCGAAGAATTCGAAAAGTCCAATCAGACCAGTTTTAGTTACCATCAAGCAGGACTTGGATATGCTCGTGTATCTGCCTTTTATAAAATGGGTGCACCTCATTGCACTTTCCGATTTTTACCTGAACGAATACCTTCCTTTGAAGAATTGAACATCCCCAAAAATACAATGTTGGAAATTGCAGATATAAATCATGGGCTTGTCTTAGTAACAGGGATGACAGGTAGCGGAAAGACTACCACAGTCGCAGCGGTAATTGATTGGATAAATACACATAAGTCATATCACATTTTGACAATCGAAAATCCAATTGAATATGTTCATGTAAATAAAAAATCCGTTGTTTCACAAAGAAATATGGGTGATGACGTGTTAACATTTAATGATGCGGTAACAGGTGCACTCCGACATGACCCAGATGTCATTGTTATTGGTGAAATGAGAGACCCAGATACCATTCGCTCTGCAATTAATGCGGCTGCGACAGGACATTTAGTTATCAGCACCCTGCACTCAAATACTGCTTCCGAAGTCATCAATCGAATCGTCAGTTTTTTTGACCCTTCTGAAAGAGACCTCGTCCGATTGCAGTTAAGGGATTGTATACGATGTATTATCTGCCAGCGTCTTATTCCTAAAGTTGGTGGTGGTCGTATACCTGCCCTTGAGATTATGTATAATGACATCAAAGCTATTAATGATGGTGTTCTTTCAGGGGATACAGACCTTATCCGCGTCGGGATGCAACAAACAGTATCCCATTCCTTTATTTTTGAACAGTATATCCACAAAATGTATAAGCAGGGGCTTATTACGCTTGAGCATGCCCGAGAAGCAGTAACAGACCGTAGTACCTTTGACCAACTTCTTATGGGTACCTACTCCGTGCCACGACTTGACTCAATAAAGGGTAAAGGTGAACACGAGGCATTCAAGGTATAATTTCTTACTTATTTTGTTCATGAGTATTTTGTAAAATCCTTCCAACTGATAATAATTATTATAGGGAAAATGTAGTAAATGAAAATAAAAAATAAGTACATATCTAATCTCCTTGCTTTTTTCCTTGGATGTATATTCTTACTATGTATCCTTAATCTATTATTTATACTTATCTCGCAGAATGGTTAACACAGGATTGGAAATTAAAAGGGCTCATTCCTTAACTGTCTTCAGCGTTTAAATGATAATTAACACTTATAAAAAATAAGTGAAATTTAACTAAAAAATTTTAAAACGCCTCTTGACAAAATGCTGTAATTGTATTATAAATCCCACCTCTATTTAATACATTTGCGATTACTAAATATTTCTGTTTAATAATATGTAAACCCATTATTAATCATGAAAAGACTTAATAAAAATGAAAAAATATTTATCTAATATTCTCGCTTTTTTATTTGGGTGCTTCCTATTAGCATGTATTTTTTTAACCGCAGAACTTATTTGTAGATTATTTCTTTTCGAACATGAAAAGATAACTATCCATGAAGAACCATCTATCTTAATACCAGATTCAAAGCTTGGAAGAAAATTAAGACCTGATGTAAATGGCTATTGCAAAATACAGAAAGGAGAAAAACAAGTAATATATCATTATACAATAGATGAAAAAGGACGAAGAATTACCCCTCAGGAGGAGAATAGTCAAAAAACAAAACTTGCTCTCTTTTTCCCATGTTCTTATACTTTTGGGGTTGGTGTAAATGATGATGAAACCTTTCCTTCATACTTTGCAAAACTTAATCCTACAATAAAAGTCTATAATTACGGAATGCCCTCAGGTTCCCCTCAACAAATGTATCTAAAAGTATCAGAGCCTGACTTTTTTACTGAGGTCGAATCTCTACCATGCTTTCTTGTCTACCTTTTTATTCCACACCATTTGGATAGAGTATCAGGAAAGTTTAATTTAATAGGTAGTTGGGGAAGACGCTTACCTTGTGTTGTACTTGAAAAGGATGAACTTTCGTATAAAGGACTCTTTATGGAAGTATACCCGATGCAATATCTACTTAGCAGGCTGATTAACTCATCAGTATTGATGAAAAAAATATTTTTTATATCACAACATGATATGAAATTGGAATATAAGGATGAAGATATTATTCTGTTTGTAAAAATATTGGAAAAGACAAAAGATATCCTCTCCACTTATTTTCCAGAATTGCATTTTGTCTTTTTATTCAATCCGGGAAGTTCAAATGCTATCCCTTTATTAAGGAATTATCTCTCAGATTTAGATAAATTTATCGTTATTGATTTCTCTGTCGATGAAGATAAAAGTAAAATTATTAACTCATTAATTGAGAAAAATGAATATTTAGGAATTGACGGCCATCCTACTCCTAAAACCAACCAGATAATGGCAGAATGGTTAACACAGGATTTGAAATTAAAAGGGCTCATTCCTTAACTGTCTGTAAAAATTAAAATAGAAATTAACGCTTATAAAAAATGAGAGAAATTTAACTAAAATATCTTTAAATTTTGATTTGGGTAGGGTACCATAAAAAAGCAGATTTTTGATGATAAAATTCATCCAAAATTAAATCAAATCAAATCAATTTGACAATAATTGCCTCATAAGTCAATTGTTATCAATAAATTATGAAAATATAAAAAAATTAAAATCCTCTTGACAAAAGACTATAATTGTATTATAATAATAATACAATAATACATAAGGATTAAAAATATGATTCGAATTAATACTCATGATGGAACACCGATATACATCCAGATTGTTCGGCAGTTCAAATATCTCATTGCGACAGGCTCTTTAAAAGCGGATGATGAATTACCTCCTGTCCGTATATTAGCTCAACAATTGCTTATCAATCCAAACACAGTTGCAAAGGCATATCGGGAATTAGAAAATCAAGGGTTGATATATACACGTCAGGGTGCTGGAACGTATGTTGCCCCTCTAAGGGTATTGTTTTCAGAAGAAGAACGATGTCGAATCCTCTATGAGCATATTGATTCATTATTAGTTTCAGCAAAACATCTTAATTTTTCTTTACCCCAATTGATAGAACTTATTCAAAAACGAAGTGAAGAAATAAAACTTAATATAGATAAGGAGAAAGACAATGATTAAATCATCAGAAGCGATTAATGATTCAATAATTGTTAAAACAGAAAAATTAAATAAAACATTTGGCAAAAAGATAGCCTTAAAAAATGTATCCATAGAAGTGCGTCGTGGTCGAGTATTTGGTTTGGTTGGGGAGAACGGAGCTGGTAAAACGACGTTAATCAATCATATATTAGGAGCATATTACGCAGAGGAGGGTTCGGTACT
>JAIWNQ010000185.1 GCA_020216745.1 Candidatus Hydrogenedens sp. | reverse complement strand
TTGTAATCTAATCCCGTAAATGGATGGCTTCCTACTATTAACTCATACATCACCATCCCTAATCCCCAATAATCTACCTCTCGTCCCATCACCCCACTGAAACTCTCCGGAGCACTATACATCGGAGTTCCCTTTACCGTCGTCATCTTCTTCGATAATTCCCCATCTATCAAGGATGATACTCCAAAGTCCGTAAATATTAAGTCCAAAGGCTCCGAATTACGAACCAGTATATTGGTCGGCTTGATGTCTCGATGGATTACACCATGTTCATGTAAGGAATGTAATGCCTCGTTTATCTCCCGAAGAATACCCTTTATATCTACTACACCCCCTCTCTTTACATACTCCCGTAAATTGCCGTACCTCGCATATTCCATCAACTCATACCACCGTCCCGTATCCTCATCATAGCCTACTTCATATATATATACCAGATGGGCCGGATACCGATGGCTTAGTTCCTGTATCTCTCGCAAAACCTCCGGATTCGGGTCCATACCCCGACGGTATAATTTCAACGCATATTCCTCTCCTACAGAATTACGAATTCGATAAATATCTGCCTCACCTCCCCGCGCCGGCAACTCCTCCAAAACATCATACCCTCGAAATTTATCTATCTTCATTTTACCCCTTTTACTCTCTTCGCTCTTTCGCATCGTTTCCTCTGTTATAACCTCTCTCTCTCTTATTATGGTCTTATCTGTGGTACTCACCGTCAGATTGGTGTCTTCTCCTATCTCTTCATCCCTCTTCCGTTCTGTATGATCTATCTCTTCGAACATCTTACCTGCCTCCATTATTCTTATAATTATATTATACTTCTTTCTCTTTCGTTTTAGGTATCAAACCTTTTTGTTCTCTTTTAACTTTTGATATACCTTTCCTCTCTACATATATAATACCCACTTCTTCCGGTTCTTGCATCGCTTTTATCTCTATCGGATAACCTTCTTTATTCATCTCAACAATCGATTCTTTATACACTTTACACCATTTTTGGGCACTCTCTTTATCCATCTGCTTTTCATACTCACTAATATCTTGCTCTTCTACTTCTTTTACAAATCTCGTGATGATTTGGCCATCTTTATCAAATTTAACTTGTATTTTATAACTATTCCCTAAGGGAGTTTGTATTTCTATTATTTTATCTTCACCTATCTCCAAAATATTTCCTTTTTCAATTAGAGAATACCCTTTTGTTTCTAAGGTCTGCAAAAACTTTTCAAATATTCTTCTTTTTTCTTGCTTAATATTCTCAATTCTCTTTTTTTCTTCATAGGCATAAAATAATTGCCAAAACTCTTTCGATTCTATGTATTTTTTCTCTAACAAATTCTTGGCTAACTCTACTATAGTAGAGTCTTTTATATTCTTATCTTCTAACATTGCACTTATTTCTTCCTCGTATACTTTAGTATAGTAATATTTCTCTTTTATGTCACCATAAACAATTTTAATTTTATCTCTGACATTCCTAAGTATTTCGATATTATCCTTTCCTAAATATTCACTCATTTTTTCCCTAAGATTATTACATTCATCAGGATCTATTCTCTCAAGCATTGATAAATATTTTTCTACTTCTTGCTGAAGAATTTCTTTTTTGTTTTCTATCTTTTCCTTTTCTTCTTTTTTTTCTTTTGATAGTATTTTTGTAACTGAATAATTCTCATTATCCAAATTTAAACTCATTAATTCTTCAAGTAAATTCTTTGATAAATTAATTTCTTCCATCGTTTCTTGTAACTTTTTTATTTTTTGCGGTATATTTAATGACCTATCATCTTTCAATTTTTCTATACTTGCGATTCCTTTTCTAATTTTTTTGTGAATGTTTCCCTCTCCTTCTTGGATTGTTATTTTCTTTATTTGTTCTTTTGTAAAATTATACTTTTGAATGTACTCTACAAAGCTTTCTAATTTTTCTTTTAAATGCGCTAAATCTGTTAAGGATAACTTGTTTAACATATCTATCGAAGTTTTTATCTTATTTACCTCAATGAATTGAGTTTGTCCTTTTATTACTTCCCAATACCTCAATATATCAAAAATCTTTTTATCTTTAATCTCTTTTATTATCTTCTTTACCCGTAAAGAACGTTTATTAAATTCATCTATTTTCTTTTCATACCATTTTTCATAGCCTGAAGCAAGAATTCTTTCATATGTGTGTTCTTGTAAAATCTGATTTTTCATTCTGACCAAAGAATCATATTCTTTTTTAATTTCCTCAGAATATATTTCTTTTCCACCAATAGTCTTGTGAATTTCCTCGATCATATGTAAAAGATCCTCAGAAAGTAATTTGTGATTATGTTCATAAATTTCTTTTTCATTGGCGAAAGAAATCCCCCATGACACAGTTATTGAACTCATAATCTTACCTCCATTAAAATAATGCTGATATTATCTTTATCGCCTTTTTCGATTGTTTTCTGGAATAGAGAGACGGCTCTATTTCCGTTTTGCATATTAATACAATTTTCCATTTCACTTTCATCTAAAACATCCCAAAGGCCATCAGAACATAGTAAGAAAGTTTCTTCATTAGATAATCTTAATTCACGGTAATAAATTTCGAGCGAATTACTATCTGTTTTACTTGAAAGAGCACAGGTTAAAACACTACGTTGAGGATGAGTTCTCACCTCTTCATAAGAAATAATTCCTTGCTCCAGCAACTTGCCTACAACAGAGGTATCTTTGGAAACTTGCTGAAGGAAATCTTCGTTTTTCCTGTAAATACGACAATCTCCAACATTAAAAACATGTGCTGTATTGCCTTCCAGAGATAAACCTGCTACAGCAGAACCTATTTCCAACGAATCACAATTCTTTTCCGCATATAAATGGAGTTCCTCATTGGCTTTGATTAAAGTAGAAAATATATTTTCCATTGAATTCATTGGGTTTTGGACAAGGGTTTCAAGAACAATCTTAGCAGCAATTTCTCCGTACATTGCTCCTCCCATTCCGTCTGCAACAATAAATAGGGCTTTTTCTACATTTGTCATTATCTTCTCGCCATTTGCGTCCATAAAAATCTCCCCATTAATAAGAATAGAATCTTCATTATTTTCCCTTTGAGTTCCTCTATTACATATATACGAAACTTTTATATCCATACAAAATACCCCTCTTACATTCCTTCTATTATTTTAATATCCACATCCTGAGATAAACTTACTACATCCTTCGGTTTTATTTCGTATTTTGTTCCTGGATTTATTTTTTGATTATTAAGATATGTATAATTAGAGCTATTCAAATCCTGGATATACCACTTATTATTCTCAAAAATAAATGTAACATGTTTACGTGAAATTGTTTTATATTTCTGGAGCAGTTCTTTACACTTACAATGTCTACCTATAATATCTCCATTATATATTTTTATGCTATCATTGTGATTTTCAAATTGAACCAACAAACAAGGATTTTCTTTAGTTTCCTCTTGTAGAACATTTGTAGGTTTTTCACTAGCTAAATCAGTATTTAGTGGACTAAGTGAAGAAATATCTGTCATACAAAAATTGCAAATTATACTCTCTGCTTTATTTTCTGCTTTACAAGCGGGACAAATCTTAATTAATGGCATCTTTTATCTCCTGTGTATCTTTTTGAAAAGGAATACCAACCACAAAGGTCCCTTGTTTTCCTTCAACAAATTGCAAACTTCTATTTTTCTCTTTTAATCCATAAGATTCATAAAGTTCTTTTAATTCTGGATTAAAAATATACATATTTTGATTTCCTGAACCTTTCCATATAGCAGATGTTTCATTCTTTTCCATAAAAGGTCCATCTATTAATATATCAATATAATATAAAATATCAGGATATTTTTTATCTAAGACAGTATATGTGTAACCTGAATAAACAAGAATATCATTATATCTATATTTTCTCGCCATTTTAAGTAATTTCAAGAGTGCTTCTGGTTGGTCGAAAGGTTCACCACCTGAAATAGTAAGTTTTCCATACTCATTTTTTAAGTAACTTTCTATCTCTTTCCATTTCATTTTATATTGTGGGTCAAATTCCCAACTATGATTTGCTATACAGCCTTTACATCGGATTGTGCATCCCTGGAACCAGATACCTAAGCGTTTTCCTGGACCCAGTGTAAAAATTGGAAAATAAATTAACTGTATTAAAGGTGTAATTCTTCTTTTCATTGAATCTTCAATACCCACTCATCTTGGTTCTCAACTATATCTAATATCTCAATTTTCATTCCTGGTTCTGGTTTTATTCTAATTAAAGATTGGGATAAAGGATTAATAAACACTTCTTCAATTTTATTTCCAATACCCCGTCCTCCCATAGAAAGATCTGAACATACAATAGTTTTTATTTTTTCTATTGTTTCTTCGTTAATAACCGGAATAATTTTATGAGTATCTTCTAATTTAAATAACACATTTTCAAACATTTTTCTAAATATAAGTTCTGCCCCTCGTGGACGAATAAAATCAAAGACCGCTATATTTTCGCCTATCCTATTTAATATTTCGGGCCTAGAAATTCTAAACTTAAAAAAATCTCCTATGGCTTCCAGAATACTTTTTTCTACTTTTTCATATTCCATATCGGGATTAATTCTTTGAATCTTTTCTCCCCCAGGACCTATATCATAAACACCAAGATTAGATGTAAATACAATTAAAGCCTCTGAAAAATAAACAGTTTCTCCACGACCGGATGTAAGCCTTCCGTCATCGAGAATTTGTAAAAAGATATCAAGAATTTTGGGATGTGCTTTTTCAATTTCATCAAAAAGAACAACTGTAAACGGATTTTGTTTTATAGAATTTGTTAATTCTCCACCTACATCATAGCCTACATAGCCCGGAGGAGCACCTAATAATCTTTGGTCGGAATGTTCATGACCAAACTCAGACATATCAAATCGAATATATGCTGTTTCACTTCCGAATATAACTTCCGCTATTGTTTTAGCTAATTCTGTTTTTCCTACTCCTGTAGGTCCTGCTAAAAACAAAATACCTTTGGGTTTTTGGGAGTATCTTGAAAATTGTGCCCCTGAAAGATTATAAAATGAACGCCGAACTATGTCGACTGCTTTTTTTACCGCCCTTTTTTGTCCTTTTACTCTATTCTCTATCAATTGTTCCATTTGTTCAATTTTGGATAATTCAATTTTTGCCCATGGATTTTCTATCACTCCTATTTTATACCTACGGATGGCTTCACCTATTTCTGCCAACGTTAATTTCTCTCTTCTGGCAAGTGAAACAATAGATATTATCTCTGTCCCTTGCATTTTAGATGTTTGATCCACAAATACTCCTATTATGTCTTTTTGTTTATTTCCATCTAAATTTTTAAACTGGTCGTCCTCACCTACAATTGAATTAATAATCTGGTTTCGAACTTCATTATCAGGTTTGGGAATACTTATTGTTTTAAGTTTGGGATTCTCAATAGTAAACCATGAAGGAATATCGTTTTCTTTTTCTAATATCCAGAATATTAAGTTATAACGAGGATAATTAGAACCCATTAGCTTAGGAAAAGTATTTAGGCACAGGCGAAACATCTTATAATAAAACCCATTCAGGTGGGCTTGTTCTCCTATAACCTCAGCAAAACGAGAAGAAAAATTCAGGATTATTGCCGATGGATGTCTATCATTAGTTACAATTTTTTCAATAATTTCATATCCATTAGATAAAGTAGCGTTATAAAACTTATCTTTACATATATCAACCCCAGTAATTTCTTTAATTAGAGAAGTCTCCCCTTCTATCAATTTAAACCCAAATAATGGTTCATAATTCAAAAATATTGAATATTGCTCCTCTTGTTTTAACAAGTTTGCAATAAAATTAGATAATGTTAATGTTACTACTTTTGTTTCACCTTCAGTCGTTAAAGGGAATGGGTAAATATCATAAATATTTCCATGCAAAACAAATTGATTTTTTACAGACAAGAACCTTATTATTTCTTTCGCCCACTTTTGTAACATATTATTCTCCTTAATATATTTATTAACTTATATTTATCACTACCTTAAAAATATACACAAAATCTTTGAGTAAATTCTATTTGAGATACAAATAAAAAATATAATTATAAAGGAAGAAAGAAAAAATTTTTTATATAGAGATTATGTAGAATTGCGGAATATTTTCAATGACAGTACAAAAAATTAAAACAAACCACTCTCAATAAGTATTCATAATGAAAAAATTTTTAATTACTTTCACCAATTACTTCCATATATTCATACCCAAGAATTCATCGTTTTCTATCAATGGGTCTTCGGGATTAGGAACATGGAAGTATGTTATTTCTCCATCGGGGTCAGGAAATTCTGTCAGAACAATGTTATCATAATCATACTTGGCATGCGGATACCATGTGGTAGTTCTCCAGCCCTTTACTTTTAACATTAATCCATCTTCTCTGATTGAATCGTCTCTGAATGGTCCTTCTACGGTATTAAGGTCTATGGTTATTGCTCTTATTGGTACTTCTTTGAGATAGGGGTTTTTGACTGTGCTCATGCAAAACACAACAGGTCCATACATCAATGCACATCTCCCCGCCTGCACCTGGACCCCTTTAATAAATCTTACTTTCATATCTAACGACAACTCTATGACATCATCTTTTTTCCACTCCCTTCTAATCTCATACCACGAACCACCACTAATTCTTTCTGTTGACACTTTCTCTCCGTTTACCATAACTTCAAATGTCTTGCACCATAAAGGAATACGAAGAAATATTGAAAACACTTCGGGGTTCGATGGATTTACAGATAGTTTTACTTTACCATCACTCGGATACCGTGTGTCCTGTGCAATTTCCAAATTGGTATTCTTCAATTTCATATTCGCTTTAGACTGAGTATATAAACTAACATAAATTCCCTTTTCCCCAAGGTAATATACCATGCATGGAATATCCGCTATCATTCTTCTATAATTACAAGGACAACAGTAATTATCCTGGTCGAAATATACTCGCTTACCTTCAAACGGCGTGTAATATCTTATTTTTCTTCCATCTGGTGACTGAGCAGCAAAAAGTGCATTGTAAATAGTGCGTTCCATTAAATCGGCATACCTTGAATCATGAAACCACCTTAATAATTCATCCCACCATCTTATTAAATAAGCAGTTGCACAGGTTTCACCTAAGTTTGCTATCCCCTCTTGTGTATCGTGCCAGCATTCATGTTGACCGGATGTGCCAGTAATAACCAATCCGTTCCCTTTCAACAGAAAATCCATTACTCGCTTTGATGGTGTTAATAAATCCTCATCGGGTTCTATTCTATAAAGTTTCTGCTTTTCCATACATCGTTTTATATAAGTATATACATGTCCTTCCACTTTCCCCCATCTACCCTTAACAATTGGCATGTCCCATTGAGGTAGTCGCATATAATCTTTTACAAAGTTAAGATATTTAGTATCTTTCGTCTCCTCATATAAACTTAACATGGCATCTTCGACACCTATTGTTCCCATTTCCCAGCATAAATCACCGGGGGCAGGTATTCTGCCGGGATATGGACTCATTTTTTCTATAAGGTAATCGCCTGCTCTTTTCGCTCCATCAAAAGCCTTTTCGTTATCAAACAATCTATACTCTGTAAGTAACCCCAAAATAATATAACTTATCTCTGCAATATCCCACAATGTCCATACTCTGCATTCTGGTTTCAAATAACCGATATATCCATCCGGCTCTTGTAGTCCTAAAATGGTATTCACTATATACTCCTTCTTCTTTATTACGTTGGGGTCATTCGTATATTTGGCAAATTTTGCAAATGCGTCTATGGTCTTACCCATTCCAACATATCCATCACAATCCTCTTTTTTTCGGAAATCGTCAAGAAAAAATTCATCAATATCTATAACCATTGAATTATTATAAATTGTTGTCTGCATTCGTCTACCGAACTCTCCTCCTACTTTAATAGAATCTATTGGGATTTGGGATAAAAAAGCATCTTCAGCTACACAAAGCGAACTTATAATACAAAAAACACTAACACTTATAATCATATATAGTCCCCTTCTATAAAAAGTTTAAATATATTGGTGAATCTCGATATGGGTAATAAATATCTAAAAGTCAATCTATACTCAAATTCAGGAGGTAAAACCTAATAGATTATTTTAAAATTGTATTTGCTACTTTATTGAAAGGTCAAATCCTATAAACTCATCTTGCTCAAATAATGGGTCTTCGGGATTGGGGACATGTAAGTAGGTCATTTCACCGTCGGGGTCGGGGAATTCTGTCAGAACAATGTTCTCATAATCATACTTTACAAGTGGATACCAGCTGAGTGTATTCCAGCCTTTTACTGTAAATTTTAAGCCACCTTTCCGCACAGTATCATCTGGAAATGGTCCTTCTAAAGTCTTTGGGTCAATAGTAAGGTTTCTTAAATCTTTATCTTCAAGTGCAGGATTTGATTTTTTGCTCACACAGAATACCTGCGGTCCATACATAACAGCAACTCTACCTGCTTGAGCCTGAACTCCACGGATAATACGCGTCCTAATCCCCAAGTCAATTTCAAGTACGGAACCTTTTTTCCAAGAACTTCCTATTGCCAATATACCCCCTGCTAAATCATCCTTTACTATCCAATCTCCGTTATCTATCCTTGTTTTGATTTCTTTACACCAGGAAGGAACACGAAATGATATAGGAAAAGCCATCTCTTTTGGAATTTTGCTGATTTTAATTTTCACAATCCCATCTGATGGATAATTTGTCTCTTGTTCTATTTCGATAGGGGTATTATCAACAGTTAAACTGGCTTTTGAAGGGGTAAATAGGTTTATATAAATGGATTTATCGTTTGTGTAATATATCATCTGAGGCAATTCCGAAATTATCCTGCGGAAGTTACATGGACAGCAATAAGAATCCTGGTCAAAATATACTCGTTTCCCTTCAAATGGCGTATAGTAGCGGATCTTTCGACCATCTAACGATTGAGCACCGAATAAGGCGTTATAAATAGCACGCTCCATTAAATCGCCAAATTTTGGATTACCGGTTTCTCTTAACCATTCATCCCACCATCGGATTAAATAAGCAGTCATGCATGTTTCACCGAGATTACAACTTCCCTCTTGCGTATCGTGCCAGCATTCGTGCTGTCCGCATGTGCCGATTATAACCAGTCCATTATTCTTTAATATAAAATCGAGTACTTTACTGCTTGGTTTTAACAGGTCCATATTTGTTTCGATACGGTTTAACTGCATTTTTGCCATGCATCGTTTCAAATGAGCATAGGCATGCCCCTGTATGGTCCCCCATCTGCCTTTTATAATCGGTCCATCCCACTGGTCTAATTTCATGTAGTTTTTAACGAAATCTAAATATTTTGCATCTTTTGTATCCTCATACAAGCAGAGCATTGCAGTTTCAACGCCAGTGGTACCCATCTCCCAGCATATATCACCATCGCCGGGGATGCGTCCCGGGTATGGGCTCATATTTTGAATGAGATAATCACCGGCTTTCCTGGCTCCTTCTAATGCAGATTCATCACCAAAGAACCGATATTCCATCACAAGCCCATAGATTATGTAGGCAATCTCATGTATATCCCAAAGTCTCCACACACGAGCACCTTCCTTAAATAAACCGATATATCCATCTTTTTCCTGTGCATCAAGCAATGTTTTAACAACATGATTTTTGCGTTCAATTACCTTTGGGTCGTTGGTGTATTTAGCAAATCGAACCAACGCATCAATAGTCTTGCCTATTCCAACATATCCACCTTCATCATTTTCCTTTTTTATAAATGGTTCTAAAAACTCACCATCAATATCCATTACCATTGTATTGTTATATATCGTCATATCTATTCGTCTGCCCATTTC
The DNA here is from genome assembly GCA_020216745.1 of Candidatus Hydrogenedens sp. Classification (GTDB taxonomy): domain Bacteria; phylum Hydrogenedentota; class Hydrogenedentia; order Hydrogenedentales; family Hydrogenedentaceae; genus Hydrogenedens. Next base: position 4,097 of record JAIWNQ010000185.1, on the reverse strand, counting down.
GCCACTGACTTTAACTGCATCCAGAGGAATTGGCTTGAACATATCCTCAAAAGCACCCATTGTCATCAAAACAAACATCAACGAAATACTCATAAAATCCATATACTTCTCCTTTCTTGTAAATCTATTTTCATTAAATGATTATTTTAACATATCAATATTTTTCTTATCAATCATTAAATATTCATAATAACTTTAAAGAATGTTACTACTGCAAAACTATAAACCGCATTAAATAAAAACATCGTTAGGAAATATAAAGAAAAGCCTGGGATTCTAATTTTGACTGGATGCTCCTTTGCAATATTTCTTATTTCTTTAGGTATCGTTAAACAGCGATATAGATATATCAAAAAAAATGACTATGCAGAATAATAGGACATGGATACCATAAAGGAAACCTAAAACAATGAGAGTAATTTTCCATGGGCGGGTTTTATCTTTGAAACATATCATTCCAGCAATAATACTCATAATCATAGTGACAATTGCATAGAAAATAATATGAAAGTATAGTAACACAACAGAAGGAATTGTATATAGAGGTGATATAAAATAAAATAGTACTTTCATTGTAAGCGTGTCCGTCTTTAGCCACAGGTCGTCTTTAACTTCTTTTGGGTCTATAGAGTAATTCATATATGAAATCGCCTTGAAAATTGGCTGGGAAACATACTTTTCTAACGATTCTTGAACAGAAGTATTTTTATCTCCTGTGTCATTATCCATTCCTTTGAATGTATTTTTCTTTATCGAATCGGATGCTCTATCTCCATATAACTTCTCAATCTTTCTTTTTAGCGATAGCAACTGTCTTTTTGGTGCTGAAACAATTCTCGGCACATCCCGAATTTGTAGTAATTTAAAATTAACTAATTGATTATCTATTCTGAAATTATATGTATAATACATCATTTTTTTGTTTTTATCATTCATAACTTTAACAACATTATCAATGTAAATATTGACTGGAATTTTCTCTCCTGAATATAAATTGAGCAGTTTCTGTGGGAAAAATATTTGTTTTGATGGCATAGAATTTATTGTATAAAATGCATTTAAACATATTTTATCTGGATGTGGAGTTAACGCTTCTTTTTCTATTTCTAATTCTCTTTTTCTTTCCTCTTTCTGTATCACATCTGAAAATATTTCCATTCCTGGCATATCTAAAAGTTTTTTTCTTTCCTCACTTAGTCCAACCATTGCATCTGATAGTTCTGGCTTTTTTATATAAAAGTAATTAAAAACAATAGAAAAGTTTTTTGTAAAATATTCTTGTATTACCTCTTTTTCACTCTCAGACAATGTGTAATTTTTATCTTCAATATACTTGAAAAATTCCTCCTTTTTATCGGCAGAAAATGTACATGTCTCTAATGCTAATTTTGATGTAGTAGTAGGCGATTTCTTTTCTACAAGCAAACGATAAGACCTTTTATTTTGAGGACTAAATTCCTCCTTCATTTCTAATATATCATTTACCGATACAAAATGGGCATGTGACCCTGTGTAAAGGGAAACGAGGATTCTATAAAATGTGCTCATTTCATCAGACAAAACATAATAATTGTAGGGATAATCAAAACTATTCACCAAATCAACAGGAATATCTACATTAGTAACTGGAACAGGGAATAACCAGATCCAACTTTCCGTTTTTCCTCGATTAAATTCGATGTACATTTTTGTTAATTGCATCTTGTCATCTGGCAGAGTAATTCTCACATCAAATTTCAAATTAGAAATAGGTTCCCATACTTTCGTTTCCGGGTTATAACCCATGATAAGACCACATGCATAAATCGGCATAGAGGACACTATCGAAATAGTGAGTATCAGGATAACCTTTAAGGGAGTTATTATTTGTATTTTGTTCATAATTCATTTCCAATGTTTTATATTATTTCCATAATCTATTTAGAACAATTTTGGGACCTGTTTTTCTAATAAAGGATGGATATAAATAATGTATACGTTGTAGGGAATTATAAACATGAAAATAAGAAAAAGAATAGAAAATGCTATATAAAATCTTTTCTTTATTGTGTACTCACTTGTTAAATATTTATATGGTTCATTATTTCCCTCTTCATCTTTTTCATATAGTTCATTGATTTTTTTCTCAAGCAAAGAATTCCCTTTTAAAACAAAACCAACAAGAGTAAAGCAATTAAACAACCCTAATTTTAATAATTCAATACATTCAGGTCGAACCCTTTTAGGAATGGCTATAATACCCGCAAATAAACTACATAAACAGGAGACAGCGATAAAAACTATAACATATATAGGGAATACCCAGAATGTGAACCTGTGGATTAACATCACTTCCGGGGGAGCACCTTTATTAAAATATAAATCTTCTATAAAAGAACTTGGCTTATCTGATATATGTATTCGAGTAACAGGCATATTCCTGATTGTTTTAGGTCCATAAAAAGAAGCATATTCAGATGGAACTTCATATTTTCCCTGATTCACAAAATAATTTACCTGGGGTTTTATTTTCATCTTTCCCATATCGCAAGTAACAAAGCCTTTAATAAAAATATAAATTGGGATATTTAAATCTTTATAAACACGGGTCAGCTTTAGCGGAAAATAGATTCTGTCTGTCTTGAACTTTATAAAGACTTGAAGCGGATGCTCAATCTGTAAAAACTCTCTACCTATATATATATTATTTTGATTTGTGCTTCCGGTTTGTTCAAAATAAAATCGTTCTAAATCTGACGCCCATGAAATTACAAAGGAAAATTTTTGTCCTATATACGATTGAATAATATTCTTTACATAATCAGGAAAATTTAGTCCTTTGCTTTTTAGATATGTTTCCAATGCATTTCCATCACTTGCTGTAATTAACTCTGTAGTTAACCCTAATTTTTCCACGTGTTTATGGACTTCTACACTTCCTTCTCCTAACATTTGTTCCATAAAGCCTTTATCCGAATATTCTTCATAATTTATCTCTCGTGTACGGAATAAATCATGTATAGGAAATAATAAAAGAAAAGAAGGATAAACCTGCGACATTAAAGTAATAAGATTTAATGTAAACAATCTCTCACGGAGTAATTCTTCAACTGTTTTCCCTTTTTTTGGGAAAAAGAAGTCCTGCATCACATCAATCTCTATATCCTCGGGTTTTGACGGAACAGGGAAAATCCACACCATACCTCCTGGTGTTTCACCTTCTTTCTTCTCACTCTGCAATACCACATTCAGTATTAAATGTTCTTTTCCATTCTCATAATTAATGTACCCTATTTGAGTGTTTTCTCTAACTATTCTCAGAGGATATTGCATATATTTATCATACATGTAAGCAACCCCATCTGCATGTGCATGAGTAATAACCCCTGTAAAAAAAATATTCAGGGTTAAAAATATGCTTAACAAATATTTATTAGCCATTCTCATATTATTTCTTCCTCTTTATGATGTATATAAACTATAGTTCGTTAATAACAACTTTAAAATATGTATTGAGACTAAAGAAAGGAAAAGGAAAATTAAAACGAACCACACATAAAATTTACGCTGGATATTATAGTAATAAATAGCATACCCTGCATTTTCTACCATTTCTTTTATTTTCTCATCAACGTTGGGAACATACTTGGAGATTATTCTATAGGTTAACAAAATAAAACCGACAAGTGTCAGACAGTTTAATAACCCTATAACAAAAAGTACTTTTTTAGGGGGCGCAATTCTCTTGTTAAATGCAATCATCCCTGCCAACAAACTGGAAATACAGGAAAGAATAAGGTAGTAAATAACAGCAATGGGAATAAACCATTTTATCAGCCAATAGATAACAGTGATTTTTAACGGAGCTTTATTATGAAACCACAAATCATCTGTATATTTTGATGCCTCTTTATCTACAATTATCTTTGAATAAACTAAATTTTTGATATTATCTTTCCCTCCATAAAATGAGACATAGTCTTTCATTGGAGAGTAATTCTTCAAGTAATAATAGTCAGGATTTATATTAAAAGGAAGGTTTCCCTTTTCAGGTGTAACAAAACCCATTATATATAATCTAATTGGGATTACTTCATATCCGTACACACTCGTTAACC